>JAGXHU010000043.1 GCA_024636015.1 Halothiobacillus sp. | reverse complement strand
GCCGCGTTTGTCGAGATCCACAAGAATGGATTCCAGGCCGCATCGATTTCACAGATTCTCGTCGATACCGGTCTGACCAAAGGCGCGCTATACCACCATTTTCCGGACAAAAAAACGCTTGGCCTGGCCGTGATTGATGAAGTGATTCGACCCTTCATGACTGCCATGATGTTCGCCCCTCTGCTTGAAACGGCGCAGCCGTTGTCTGCCTTGCAAGCGTTGCTGCAATCCAAAACGATGTTCAACGACCCTGCTGAGGTGATGCTGGGCTGCCCGCTCAATAATCTGATGCAGGAGATGAGTCCGGTGGATGAAACGTTTCGCGTCAAATTGAATGCGTTATTTCAGGACTGGGTTGATGTCGTGACAGCCGCACTCAAGCGCGGCCAACAATCCAGAGAAGTTCGACAAGACGTGTTGGCCAATGACACCGCTTTTTTTATCGTGTCAGCCCTGGAGGGCTGTATCGGGATGAGCAAGAACACCCAATCCGTTGCTGCATTTAATGGTTGCCTGATGCAGTTAAGCCATTACCTGGAAACGCTGAAGGCCATCAAGACCGCAGCTTGAATGGAGAACAACATGGAACGTAATCTGGACGCTGCTACGGGCCGCCCACGTACCTTGATTCTGCCGCCTGCACCGTATGCGGCTGCGATGCTGGGTGGTTGGTGGCTGGATCGAAACCTGTTTGCGCTGCCGCTTGATCTGGGCGGACTGACCCGTCCACTCGGGTGGCTTGCAGTGATCATCGGATTGGGCCTGATGCTCTGGGCGATGTGGACGTTTGCACGGCACCGCACCACGGTCAACCCATATGGCGGCGCGTCAACGTTATGTACGGGCGGGCCTTTCCAGTTCAGCCGCAATCCGATTTACCTCGGTGACTGGTTTGTTTTGGCCGGGGTGTCGATGTTGCTCCACACATTTTGGCCACTGATTTTTGCCCCATTGATTTGGATCATGCTCCGCTTCGGTGTGATCCGGCACGAAGAAGCACACCTCGAAGCGAAGTTCGGTGACGCCTACCGGCACTACAAAACCCGGGTCCGGCGTTGGATTTAACCCTAAGTCAGGAGAGTGTCATGAGCATTTTGCAAACTGTTACACCCGAAACCGCAACCGGTGAAGTCGCCGCAATTTATGCCGAAATTCAGAATGCCTGGGGAAATGTTCCCACTGCTATTCAGGTGTTCAGCTCCAATCCTGCGTTGCTCAAACAGCAGTGGGAATACTACGGTAGCATCATGCAACATCCCACGCTGTCGATGCCGTTGACGACGTGCATTCGGATGCTGGTATCGCAAGCGGGGAACTGCGGTTACTGCATCGACATGAATGCAGGGATGCTGATCAACATGGCCGGATGGACGCCCGAGCAGGTCGCGGAGACGCGTGCCGACTACAAAAAGAGTCCGCTGAGCGACAAAGAAAAGACCTTGCTGGATCTGGTGCTGAAGTCGACCTCTGATTCCAACAACGTCAACGCCTCCGACTTGCAGGCGGCTCGAACCGCCGGTTGGTCAGACAGTGAAATTCTCGATGCGGTGAACCATGGCGCACGCATGGTGGCGAGCGACATTCTCATCAACGGTTTCAAGGTCGAGCGCGATTTCTGAGGAGCAGGCTTGAAGTTTTTCCAGTCCAGCCCAACTGCCCGTTTGTTTTTCCTCATCATCAGCGCAAACATCTGGCTGGGAATCTGGCTCACCGGTTTCGGCGTGGCGCATTGGTGGCTCTATATCCTCGGTGGATTTTTGTTGTTCGCAGCCGTGACGGGATTTTGCCCCGGCATGATGATTACCCGTTATTTGTTCAAGGAATCATAAGCGCTAAGTCTGGACTGAATCGAACCCCTCCGGGTGAGTCGTTCGATTCAGTCCAGCCCGAACAGCGCCTTGGCTGTTTGGGTGGTGGTCTCGGCGATGGTTTCTATCGATACACTACGCAGGGTTGCCAGTTCCTGCGCAATCAAGGGCAACTCGCCGGGCGCATTGCGGCCGCGCCCGATCCACACCGGTGGAATGTCGGGGCTGTCGGTTTCCAGCACGATGGCTTCCAGCGGCAAGTTGACCGCCAACCTGCGCAGATTGTTGGCACGCGGCCAGGTAAAGGCGCCGCCGAAGCCCAGCTTGAATCCCAGTTTGATGAATTCGTTCGCCTGCTGAGGACTGCCGTTGAAGGCGTGCGCGATCCCGCCGCGGACCTTGATCTTGCGCAGTTGCTTGAGGATTTCATCGTTGGCTTTTCGGCAGTGCAGCAGCACCGGCAAGTCGTATTCCTTCGCGATCTTCAATTGCTCGATGTAGAAGAATTCCTGCGTGGCGGCATCGAGATTTTTCACAAACAGGTCAAGCCCGATTTCGCCTATGGCTACCGGGCGCTGATGTTCGATTTGTGCGCGCAGATCGGCCAGATGCTCGGGCCGGTGGACGTCGATAAACATGGGGTGCATCCCCCAGGCGGGCAGGCTGCCTGGGTAGCGTTCACACGTTGCAGCTACGGCAGCAAAGTTGTCACGGCTGATGGCTGGAACGATCTGGATGGCGACGCCCGCATCGACAGCCCGCGCATAGACGGCGTCGCGGTCAGCGTCGAACTCGGCGGCGTCGAGATGGCAGTGGGTATCGATAAAAAACGCGCCCGCCGCTTTAATCGGTTCGGCACGCAAAAACGGTGCCGCTGTATCCGATGGGGTGGCGCGCAAAAACGGCGCCACAGGGGACGCCGTTTTGTTTGCTGCAGCCATCAACGATCAATCGTTGCTGGCAAAGCCCAGCAGATGCAGCAGGCTGGTGAACAGGTTGAAGATCGCCACGAACAGGGTGACCGTCGCCATGATGTAGTTGGTTTCGCCACCATTGATGATCTCGCTGGTCTGGTACAGGATGAGGCCGGACATCAACAGCACGAACATGGCTGACACAGCCAGCGACAGACCGGGCATCTCGAAGAAGATCGCGCCGAGGCCAGCCAGGAAGGCCACCAGAATGCCGACCATCAGGAAGCCACCCATGAAGCTGAAATCCTTGCGGGTGGTCATCACATAGGCTGACAGGCTGAGGAAGATCGCCGCGGTGCCGCCCATTGCCATCATCACCACCTGGCCGCCGTTGGGCAGCGACAGGTAAGCGTTGATGATGGGGCCGAGTGTGTAGCCCATGAAGCCGGTCAGGGCGAACACGAAGGCAATGCCGAGGCCGCTTTCGCGGAACTTGGTGGTCAGGAACAACAGGCCGAAGTAACCGACCAGGGTGATGATCATGCCGGGGTGCGGCAGGTTCAGGGACATCGAGATGCCCGCGACAAGCGCCGAAAACGCCAGCGTCATCGACAGCAGCATGTAAGTGTTACGAACGACCTTGTTGGTCGAAGCGACCGCAGACTGGCTGCGGTTAATGGTGGTGACTTGCGGGTTCATGTGGTTTCCTCACGTGAAATGGTCAAAACAAAGCCTAGAAAGGCATTAACGCGAGTATAGAGTGTTTTGTCGGTCCGGGGTTCCCGAAGTCACCTTGATCTTGGGGTTGCTTGCAGGGGTCAGCCGACATTTTTACCGCCGGACATCGTCAGGTTCGTCAACTCGCACGGCATCGGGAAGACGGGGGTGTTGGTTTTGTCGCCGGCAATGTTGGAAAGCGTTTGTAGATAGCGCAATTGCATGGCCTGGGGCTCGCAGTGCTGGAAGGCAGCCATTCCTAAAGGGTAGCGTCACGGTTTCTTCCTTGATTTCAGGCTGGACCTAGAAGCCGGATCCGTTCGACTTAATCCGTCTTGGAGTCCGGCCAGCGTATTAAAGAACCGCTTAATGTGGCCGATTCAATGATAACTAAGGCATGGCGCTTATTTTTAGGCCGTTTTTGAATCAAGGCGGACAGGCGGACAGAATGATCAAAACAATCTTCGCTGCGATTTTTTGGATGCTAGGGCTCGCGCCGCTTTATGCGGCAGAGCAGCCCATAGCCCAAGCGGTCTATTCCTTCGGTATCGGGCCGCGGGAAGCGGCGAGCGAACTCGCCAAGCGCTGGGTTCCGGTTCTCCGGTATCTCAGTGAAAAATCCGGCTACACCCTTCAATTCACCACCGCCAAGGATATTCCTACTTTCCAGGGGCAAATGAAGGAAGGAAGCTTCGATCTCGCTTTCATCAACCCTTACCACTACACAATGTTCCACGAACGCATCGGCTATGAAGCGTTTGCCCATGAGCGGGATGGCAAACTGACCGGGATCGTCGTGGTACGCAAGGACAGTCCGATCCAGAGCATGGCCGAACTCAACAACCAGACGGTGGCATTCCCAGCGGCGACCGCCCTTGCCGCGACCGTGCTTCCCATGGCCTATTTCGGAGAACAGCGTATCCATGCGACCCCCAATTACGTGGTTTCGATGGATTCAGTTTATCGCTCCGTGGCCAAAGGCTTCTTTCCGGCCGGCGGGGGCGAATTGCGGACGTTCAACACGCTCGATCCAGAAGTGCGCAACCAACTCCGCATTTTGTGGACGGCCGAAGCCCTGCCGCCATTTACGTTTGCGGCCCACCCGCGCGTACCGAAAGCCGTGGTCGCAAAAATCCAGAAGGCCATGCACGACATGGACCGGAACCCGCAGGGCGCCGAGTTGCTGAAGACAATCAAATTCAAGGGGATTGATCCGACAGACGACAGCTACTATGACGGGATGCGCAAGCTCAATCTGAAAATGCCGGGTGAGTCGTCGCCCGTCAAGAACTAGTTCAGGAAATCCCCATGTCTTTTCGCCTCAAGACCATATTTGGAATTGCCTTTATCCAGGCGATTCTGTTGTTTGCGATGATCTGGAATGGCATCGGCATACTCACGACCACCAATGAGCAGGAATTGCTCAAGCGCAGTTCGACGACGGCAGACCTGTTTTCCAGTAGCGCCCAGGGTGGCGTGCTGGGCATGGACCTCTCCGCGCTGGAGAGCTTGGTCAAACATATGCTGACCAATCCCGATGTCGTCTATGCGAGGGTTTTGAACAAGCAAGGCATTACGCTGGTAGAAGGAGGCGATGCACAAATCCTCGTGCGACGTTTTGTGCCGGATCGCACCTTCACGGGAGTGAAGGACGGGATATTCGATGCCGGCGCCGATATTGTTGTATCGGGCGAGTCATACGGGCGCGTCGAAATCGGAGTTTCGATCAAGAGCATCCAGGCGAGCATCAAAGAGGCGCGCAACCAATCCTTTGTTTTTGCCGGTCTGGTGCTGGGTCTGGTAGCACTTTTCTCATCTTTTTTGGTTATCTACCTGACGCGCGGACTGGAAGCCCTGAAAGTGGCCTCCCAGCGTATTGCAGCCGGGGATCTGGGTTACCAGATCGCAGTGAGCGGCACGGACGAGCTGGCACAAACAGCGCGTTCATTCAATGACATGTCCTCGCAAATCCGTACTTCATACGATGAACGCCGGCGCGCCGAGGACGAGGTCCGCAAGCTTAACGAGGTCCTGGAAGAACGCGTAAATCAGCGTACAACCCAACTTTCCAGCCTCAATGAGGAGTTGGAACATCGGTCATTCCACGACGCCTTGACCCAGATCCCCAATCGGGTGCTGTTCCAGGACCGGTTGCACCAGGCTGGGCTGATGTTGCGGCGCAATGAAGAGGGATTCGCGGTACTCCAAGTCGACCTGGATCGATTTAAAGCGATCAACGACACGCTTGGCCATCATGTCGGAGACATCGTGCTGCAAGAAGTGTCAGGGCGCATGCAGGCCACTCTGCGTGAGTCCGACACGGTGGCACGGATGGGGGGCGATGAGTTTGCCCTGTTGCTGTCCGGGATCGACGACGCCGCTGGAGCCGCTGTCGTTGCGCAAAAAATCATCGATGCAACGGCGAAACCCATCGTGATCGGGGGACATACCCTGTTCGTGGGGGCGAGCATCGGTATTGCGCTTGCGCCGCAGGACGGAGATAACGGCGAGGATCTGATGCGGCGCGCTGATGCGGCGATGTATGAGGCCAAGCAGACGCGTGGCGGATATGTCTTCTTCCGCGAGGGTTTGGAACAAGTGGCGCAGGAACGCAATCAGGAACTTTCCGAGTTGCGCGATGCACTGGAAAATGACGAAATGGTGCTGCACTACCAGCCCAAGATCGACTTCTCCAGCCACGTGATCAGCGGTGCCGAGGCCCTGATACGCTGGCAGCATCCGACGCGCGGACTGGTCTACCCTGACGACTTCATTCCGTTGGCCGAGAAATCAGGCTTGATCAAGCTGCTGACAACGGTCGTGATAAAAAAGGCCTTGGCCCAATGCGCCGTCTGGCGTGCGGAGGGGCGCTACCTCACCATGGCGGTCAATATTTCAGCCATCAACCTGCAGGACGAAGGCTTTCCCAATCGTGTTGCCGAACTCTTGAAGGAACAAGAAGCAGAAGCGTCCTGGCTCGAACTGGAAATCACCGAATCCGCGATCATGTCCAACCCTGTACTGGCGATAGCTAACATCAAGGTACTTAGCGAGATGGGGGCACAGATATCCATTGACGATTTTGGTACGGGCTATTCGTCGATGACCTACCTGAAACAGCTGATGGTGGCCAAAATCAAGATCGATAAATCATTTGTGATGGAAATGGCAACCAACAAAAGCGATGCAGTGATTGTGCGCTCCACGATCGATCTCGGACACAACCTGGGCATGAAAGTGATCGCCGAAGGTGTGGAAGATGCGGAATCCTGGAACCAGCTCAAAGAGCTGGGCTGTGATGCGGCGCAGGGCTACTTCATGAGCCGGCCCTTGTCCGCCGAGAAGTTTTCGGAGTGGCTCAACCATTCGCCGTGGGCTGGGGCAATCGTGGAGCCCATAGACCTCCTTGCTCAGCAGGCAGTGTAAACATAGAACATTTTGCCGCGACGACCCGCTCGTAGCATAGCGCCGGCGGCAGGCATCCCTGATCCTATTCGGCTTTTTTCTCGCCGTGCCTCATCAGGTTCATCAAATTACCCGGCATCGGAAAAACAATGGTGTTGGTTTTGTCGCCGGCGATGTTGGAGAGCGTCTGCAGATAGCGCAGTTGCATGGCCTCAGGCCTGACGGCGAGAATTTCGGCTGCGGCCAGCAGTT
>JAGXHU010000006.1 GCA_024636015.1 Halothiobacillus sp. | reverse complement strand
GTTCCACCCCGAGTTCCACTCGACGCCGCGCGATGGCCACCCCTTGTTTACGGCCTTCGTCCAGGCGGCATTGGCGCAACGATCCGGCGAATCCGATGCCGAAGCTGAGGTAACGCAATGAAGCTGCTGAATTTTAATGTCGGGTTGGATCAGCCTATTTTCCTGATTGCCGGCCCCTGCGTGATCGAATCCGAAGCGCTGGCCCAGGAAACGGCGGGCCGGCTGAAGGAAATGGCGGATGCGCTGGGGATCCCGTTTATTTACAAAAGCTCGTTCGACAAGGCTAACCGCTCATCGGGCACGAGTTTTCGCGGGCCGGGATTGGAGCAGGGTTTGGCGATTTTGGAGCGCGTGCGGTCGCAGATCGGCGTGCCCATCCTGACCGATGTTCATGAAGATACGCCCCTGAATGAGGTCGCATCGGTGGTTGATGTGCTGCAAACGCCCGCCTTCCTGTGTCGGCAAACGAATTTTATTCAGAATGTGGCCCGCCAGGGCAAGCCTGTGAATATCAAAAAAGGCCAGTTCCTGTCGCCCTGGGATATGGGGAATGTGGTCGACAAGGCGCGTGCAGTCGGGAATGAGCAGATCATGGTTTGCGAGCGAGGTGCCAGTTTTGGCTATAACAACCTGGTTTCAGATATGCGGAGCCTAGCCGTGATGCGCCAAACCGGCGCGCCCGTGGTGTTCGATGCCACCCATTCCGTGCAGCTGCCCGGTGGTCAGGGAAGTAGCTCGGGCGGGCAGCGCGAGTTTGTGCCTGTGTTGGCCCGAGCCGCCGTAGCCGCCGGTATTTCGGGTTTGTTCATGGAAACTCATCCAGATCCGGCCAAGGCACTTTCCGATGGCCCGAATGCTTGGCCGCTCGATGAGATGGCTGAACTCTTGCAAACTTTGATCAGCCTGGACAGGGTGGTCAAGGCTGCTGGATTCCCTGAGCAGGCGTTATTGAACGCCAAATGATTTTTGTCGTCCGCGTGTCACGCGGACATGACAACCTAATTAATGTACGAATGATTTAATTTTTGGAGACCGGTGAAAATGACAGCCATCGAAGGCGTTCGCGCAAGACAAGTAATTGATTCCCGTGGCAACCCGACCGTTGAGGCCGACGTGTTCGTGGCGGGTGGATTCATGGGGCGTGCCATTGTCCCTTCTGGCGCATCTACCGGTATCCGTGAAGCGATCGAATTGCGCGATGGCGACAAAACCCGTTTTGGTGGCAAGGGTGTCAGTAAGGCCGTGGCGAATGTAAACGGTGAGATTGCCGCGGCAATCATCGGTATGGATGTGCATGATCTGGCGGCCATCGATGCCGTCATGCTGAAACTTGACGGTACCGAGAACAAGTCGCGGCTGGGCGCCAATGCACTTTTGGCCGTTTCGCTGGCGGTGGCGCATGCGGGTGCCGCTGCAGCGGGCAAACCGCTGTTCAGCTATCTGGGCGGTGATGATGCGGTGACTTTGCCGGTGCCGATGATGAATATCATCAATGGGGGCGCCCATGCGGACAATTCCGTAGACATGCAGGAATTCATGATTATTCCGGCGGGTGCGCCGAGCTTCTCTGAAGCCCTGCGTTACGGGACCGAAATCTTCCATACGCTGAAGAAAGTGCTTTCCGATCGCGGATTGAGCACGACCGTGGGTGACGAAGGTGGATTCGCGCCGGATCTGGAGTCGAATGAAGCGGCGATCCAGGTCATTATCGAGGCGATCGAGCAGGCCGGTTACGTGCCGGGCAAGGATGTGTTCATTGGTCTGGATGCAGCCAGCTCCGAGTTCTTCAAAGATGGGAAGTACCATCTGGAAGCCGAAGGACGCTCCTTCACTGCGGCAGAGATGGTCGACCTGTTGGCTGGTTGGGTCGACAAGTATCCGATCCTGTCCATCGAAGATGGCATGGCTGAGCAGGACTGGGCCGGCTGGGCGCTGCTCACAGAGCGTCTGGGCAAGAAAATCCAGCTTGTTGGCGACGATTTATTCGTCACCAATGTAAAAATCCTCCGCGAAGGAATCAATAAACATATCTGCAATTCGATTTTGATCAAGGTTAACCAGATCGGAACGCTTACCGAAACGTTGGCAACCATGAAGTTGGCTGATGAGAACGGATATACCAATGTGGTTTCGCACCGTTCGGGTGAAACCGAAGACACCACCATCGCTGATCTTGCCGTTGCAACCAATGCCGGACAGATCAAGACCGGGTCAATGTCCCGCTCCGATCGCATGGCAAAATACAATCAGCTGCTTCGGATTGAAGAGGCACTGGGTTCGCGCGGCCGCTTCCCCGGTCTGGCCGTGTTCGGGCGCTGATTGCTCACGCACCGGATAATCCGGCTTCGAGCCACCATGCGTACACTGCTTCTACTGCTGGTCGTGTTGTTGGGTGCCTTGCAATGGCGCCTATGGTTCAGTGACTCCTCACTCCCCGGTATCTGGCAAAAGGAAGGGCGGTTGAACGATCTGACGATGTCGCAGGATTATCTTTTGGAGCGCAATCGAAAGCTGGCTGCTGAAGTGGATGATCTTAAGACCGGTTTGGGGGCCGTCGAGGCCCGCGCGCGCCTAGATCTGGGTCTGATCGGCCCTCATGAAACCTTTTATCAGGTGATCGAGGATACGCGTCCGGATCAGATTACGCCGGGTCTGGGGCCTCGGGATTCCGATCTTGGTGGCGATGCTCAGTCTGTGCCCACGACTCCGGTCGATCCCGGCGCTGCCAAAAGTCTGGCTGCGCACCAGCCCTCCGTAATGACGGCCCGTGGACGATAGCTCGTCGAATGCCTTCCCCGCTTGGTGGTTGGTGATACCGGCGGCGGGCCAAGGCAGCCGGATGAAGTCACTGATCGCGAAGCAGTATTTGGTTCTTGATAATCGCTCGATGCTGGAAGTTTCTCTGTCGCGTTTTTCCGGGTTGCCTGGGCTACAGGGGGCCGTGCTCGCCCTGGCCGAGGCGGACGCCGTGGCTCCAGCGTTGCTGGCCTCCTTTGTGGATTTTCCGCTGCATTTCGTGCAAGGCGGCGCAACGCGTACTGATAGTGTGCGTGCCGCGCTGGCATTTCTGACCACTCGGTTGCAGTGTGAACACGAAACCTGGGTTGCCGTGCACGATGCGGCACGCCCCTGTGTGCATCCGTCCGATGTGCGCAAATTATTGCGTCAGGTTACCGCGGCGGCGGCGGGGTCTGCGGGTGGTCTGCTTGCTGCGCCGGTGCGCGATACCCTGAAACGAGCCAATGACTCGGGGCGCGTGGCGTCGACGCTACCGCGAACGGGCGTTTTCCATGCACTAACGCCCCAGTTGTTTCCGCTTGGTGGACTGGTATCTGCCATGGAGCAGGCGCAGCTCGCGGGGGAACTGCTGACGGATGAAGCTTCCGCGTTTGAATTCACCGGGATGTCGCCGTTGCTGATCGAGGGGCGGGTGGACAATATCAAGGTGACTCATCCTGAGGATCTTCCCTTGGCCCGCCTCATCCTGCAGTCCCAAGGGGTTTTTATTCCCGTGGGTGAGCCGGGAGGGCAGAGCGTAGACACCCCGCCGGGAGAAACGGCCTATGTCTGATGAACACACAGCGATTCCGGTTCCATTCCGAGTCGGACATGGATTCGATGTACATGCCTTCATGCCGGGAGATCCTCTTGTGGTGGGCGGGGTTCGGATTCCCTTCGATCGGGCCTTCCTGGCTCATTCCGATGGCGATGTCCTGCTTCATGCGCTTTGCGATGCTTTGCTGGGTGCCGTGGCATTGGGTGATATCGGCCAGCTTTTCCCTGATAGTGATCCGGCATATGAGGGGATCGATAGCACGATTCTTCTGAGTGACGTGCACAATCGTATTCGTGCGCTTGGATGGCAGATCGGGAATCTGGACATGACGATTATCGCGCAATTGCCCCGTATGGCACCGCACATTCCAGTCATGCGCCAGCGAATTTCCGAGGTGTTGGCGCTTAGTGTCGATCGAATCAATATCAAGGCAACCACGACGGAGCGTCTGGGTTTTACGGGGCGGGGCGAGGGTATTGCGGTTGAGTCGGTTGTGCTGCTCTATCGTTAATTGGCAGTCTACTGCCAGGGTGCCCGCACCCGCGCCACCAGGGCCCAACTCCGAGGAATGAGGGTGCGCTAACGCGCTACGGGGTCAAATCTTCCCCTTTGGCGGTAAATTGCGTATCATATGCGCGCTTTGTGGGTTAACAGCCCGCGAAGTAATTCACACGCTCGGTGTTAAAGCAGCGCGGGGTGCCGAAAAGTATTTTACTTGACGGTTGCGTTGCTTAGCCGAGCGGAGGCTCAACCCAAACTTTAATTAAAGGCAAAAATCATGGCATCTATTAGCATGCGTCAAATGATCGAAGCTGGTGTGCATTTTGGTCACCAGACTCGTTATTGGAATCCGGGCATGGCGCCCTATATTTTCGGTCAGCGTAATCGCATCCATATCATCAATTTGGAAAAGACCGTTCCCCTGTTCAATGATGCATTGAACTTCATCAGCAAGATCATCGGCGGCGGCGGAACCATCATGTTCGTCGGCACCAAGCGGTCTGCACGCGAGCCAATCGCCGAGCAAGCCGCCCGCTGTGGCATGCCTTACGTCAATCATCGTTGGCTGGGCGGCATGATGACTAACTACGCCACTGTGCGTGCGTCAGTTCGTCGCCTGAAGACGCTTCAGACCATGGAGCAGGACGGTTCGCTGGCCAAGTTGAACAAAAAAGAAGGGCTGATGATGACCCGCGAGCGCGAGAAGCTTGAGCGTTCGCTGGGTGGCATCCAGGACATGGAGCGCTTGCCGAGTGCCTTGTTCGTCATTGATGTCGGCCATGAAGACATTGCCGTCATTGAGGCCAAGAAGCTGGGTATTCCGGTGATCGGCGTTGTCGATACAAACAGTAGTTCCAAGGGAATCGATTATGTGATTCCGGGTAACGATGATGCCATCCGTGCCATTCAGCTGTACTTGAATGCGGTTGCGGATACGGTACTTGAAGCCAAAGGTGCTTCTGCCATTACGCCTTCCGACTTCGTTGAAGAGGCTGCAGCCGATCAGGCTTGATGAATGAATTTCCGATCATCCGGGGTAACCCTGGATGATCGTAGGTAAGACAACGTATATGACGGGTCCTGGTGACCCGTTATTGTTATCCACCCTATTCACATTAATATTTTGAGAGGATTAAGTTATGACGACGATTAGTGCCGGCCTGGTCAAGGAACTGCGTGAGCGTACCGGTTCGGGCATGATGGAATGCAAGCGTGCGCTCGTGGAAACCCAAGGCGATATCGAAGCCGCCATCGAATACATGCGCAAGAATGGCATGGCCAAGGCCGATAAAAAGGCCGGTCGTGTTGCGGCTGAAGGCCAGGTTGGTGTGGCAGTTTCTGCTGATGGCCGTATGGCTGCGTTAATTGAAGTCAATTCCGAAACGGATTTTGTGGCCAAGAATCCAGATTTCGCCGGTTTTGTACAAAGCCTGGCCGATCTTGTTCTTCAGGGTGATCCTGCCGACATGGCGGCGCTGCTTGCCATGACGATTAATGGCCAGACCGTTGAAGATATTCGCAAGGCGCTGGTCTCCAAGTTGGGTGAAAATCTTCAGATTCGTCGTTTTGAGCGGTATAGAACCCAAGGCGTCGTCGGCGCATACCGACATGGCGAGCGGATCGGTGTACTGGTCGAACTCGTTGATGGTGGTGATACGGAGTTGGCTCGGGATATTGCCATGCATGTCGCGGCCAGCCGCCCAGTGTGTGTGAATGAATCCGATGTTGATGCCGAACTGGTGGCCAAAGAGCGCGAGATCTTTATTGCCCAGGCAGCCGATAGTGGTAAGCCTGCAGATATCATCGAGAAGATGGTTGAAGGTCGTATTCGCAAATACTTGGCGGAAATCGCACTGGTTGGTCAGCCCTTCGTGAAAGACCCGGATGTGACCGTCGGTAAGCTTCTGAAAAACAAAGGCGCAAGCTGTGTCCGCTTTACCCGGATCGAAGTGGGTGAGGGTATTGAAAAGGAAGTCGGCGATTTTGCTGCCGAGGTCATGGCCCAAATTAAAGGGGCCTAATGGTTCTTGAAGTGGCCGGAGGCAACTCCGGCATTTTTTTGAGCACGATTTCACGCCTAATCTGATTGCTTGAGGATTGATATGACAGACCAACCTGCTCCTCGTTACCAACGTGTGCTGCTGAAGCTAAGCGGTGAGGCATTGACCGGCGATCAGGCCTTCGGTATCGATCCGTCGATTATTTTCCGTCTGGCGGACGATGTGCTGACATTGCGTGCCATGGGCGTCGAAGTGGCGATCGTGGTGGGTGGCGGCAATATCTTCCGTGGTGAAGGCCTGGCAAAAGCGGGAATGGATCGTGTTACGGGCGATCAGATGGGCATGCTGGCCACGGTCATGAACGGGTTGGCCATGCAGGATGTGCTCGAGCAACGTGGTTTGCTGGTGCGTGTGATGTCCGCCCTGTCAATTCCTTCGGTCTGTGAGTCGTTTATTCGGCGCCGTGCTATTCGTCATCTGGAAAAGGGGCGAATCGTGATCCTGGTGGGCGGGACGGGTAACCCATTCTTTACCACGGACTCGGGGGCCAGCTTGCGCGCCATTGAAATCCAGGCGGATATCATGATCAAGGCGACCAAGGTTGATGGGATCTATGATTCGGACCCGGTCAAGAATCCGAACGCAGTGCGTTATGATCAGCTGACTTATAATGCGGCGCTGGATCAGCGGCTGGGCGTGATGGATGCAACTGCGATTGTATTGTGTCGCGACCAGGGTATGCCCATGATGGTGATTGACATTCATGCCCCGAATAATCTGGTTCGCGCCGTGATGGGCGAGCCCGTGGGCACGCTGGTGACAGCTTAGGAGTATTTTATGATTGAAGATATTAGAAAAGACTGTGATGTCCGCATGCATAAAAGCATCGATGCGCTGAAAACCGACTTGGCCAAGATTCGAACCGGGCGGGCTCATGTCAGCATTTTGGATCATGTGACCGTTGACTATTACGGCAGTATGGTTCCCCTGTCTCAGGTGGCCAAGCTATCTGCTGACGATGCGCGGACGCTATCCGTCATGCCTTGGGAAAAGGACATGGTTGGGAAAATCGAAAAAGCGATCATGACCTCCGATTTGGGCCTGAACCCGTCCACCTCTGGGTTGACGATTCGTGTGCCAATGCCTGCGTTGACGGAAGAACGCCGTCGGGAACTCGGCAAAGTGGTACGTAACGAAGGCGAGAGTGCCAAGGTCGCCGTGCGTAATATCCGTCGAGATGCCAATAATGATCTGAAAAACATGCTCAAGGATAAAGAAATCTCCGAGGATGATGAGCGGCGTGGGCAGGATCTCATTCAGAAGCTGACCGATGGATGCGTGACTGAAGTCGACCGGTTGGTGGCTGAAAAAGAAAAAGAGTTGATGGAAGCCTGATCCGGCGTGAACGTCAGCAGTTCTCATTCCACGACAGAGTCGTCAGATTTCACGACGGCTCCTGATTCTTTTGCCCTGTCGCTCGATCGGGGACGATTGCCGAGACACATCGCGGTTGTCATGGATGGCAACGGGCGCTGGGCCAAGGCGCGGCATCTGCCACGTTCGATCGGTCATCAACGCGGTAGACGAGCTGTTCGTCGCTTGATCGAACTCGCCAGTCGGGCTCAAATTCCTGTACTAACGCTGTTTGCCTTCTCCTCGGAGAACTGGTCCCGTCCGCCCGAAGAGGTGGAAGCCCTGATGGGGTTGTTTGCTTACGCACTTGAGCGAGATATGGACGAATTGCATGCCCATGCCGTCCGTATTCGCTTCATCGGCGATCGTGAGCCGCTCTCGGCGCGTATTCGAACTCTGATGATTCAGGCTGAACAGCAGACGGAATACAATACGGGGCTCAATCTGTTGATTGCGGTGAGTTACGGGGGGCAGTGGGATATCCTGCATGCGGCCAAGCAATTGGCCTCGGCTGTACTTGAAGGGGTGATTCGCCTGGATGATGATCCAGCCGCACTGCGTTTGGTGTTCGAGCAAAATCTGTCCACTGCCACCTATCCGCCGGTCGATCTGTTTATTCGTACGGGTGGCGAGCAGCGGGTCAGCAATTTTCTGCTCTGGCAACTGGCGTATGCCGAATTGTATTTTACGGATTGTTTGTGGCCTGGGTTCGACGAGGCTCATTTCAGGGATGCCTTGCAGTGGTATGCCGCCCGAGAGCGGCGGTTTGGTGGATTGGACGAATGAATATTTCCCGACATATGACCCACGTCATGACGGCTATGCAAGTGAGAATTCTGACTGGATTGGGATTGTCCGCCTTCGGGCTGATGGTGATCCTGGCCTTTCCCGAGTGGGCTTTCATCGGCTTCATGAGTCTGATGACGCTTGGGTTGGGGTATGAGTGGTTCCGTCTGAGTTGTACATCCGGATTTGTTCGAGGTGCCGCGCTACTGGTGATGTTCACGATTGGCTTGATGCTCTTCCTGTTGTTGTCACCGAACGAGACGCCCTGGTTGGCGGGGGCCGCCATGTTTGGCTGGCTGTTGCTGATGGCTGGTTTGTGGCAAAACCACCGAAATGCCAGTCAACATCGTCCCGCCTGGTTCCGTACCCTTCTGGGTGTCCTCATCCTTCCCTTGTTCTGGTATGCCGTCATTGAAATTCATCGGCAGCCTGAGGGGCCATGGTTGTTGATTTTTGGTGTGATGATCGTGGCTGTCGCTGATTCGCTTGCTTATTTTGCGGGCCGTGCCTGGGGGCGGCGCAAATTGGCCCCCGCACTGAGTCCCGGCAAAACGATTGAAGGGCTTGTTGGTGGGTTGGTGGGCGTCGGTGTGTTGACGGCTATTGGCGCGGCATTGCCGCTCTTTGAGACTGTGCCTTCCTGGCAGCTTGCGCTCTGGAGTATGGGGGTCGCACTTTTTTCCGTGGCCGGAGATCTCGAAGAATCTCGACTCAAGCGCGAGGCCGGTGCGAAAGATAGTGGGCAGCTTCTCCCAGGGCATGGTGGGTTGCTGGATCGGCTAGATGGACATCTTGCAGCGATGCCGGTCTGGTTGCTGGCACTCGCCCAGATGCATTTCCTGACCCTGCACTAGCCCAGCACTAGCCCGGTTAAGAAGGCGTATTGCTAAACCTTCGCGATAAAACTGACCAGAGCAGTCGATCGGGACGGCCGACGATTTTCAGGGCGCAACTAATAATCATTGGGGTGTGGGCAGGCGTTTGAAAAAGATAGCTATTTTTGGTTCTACCGGCAGCATCGGAGCCAGTACGCTCGCCGTGATTCAGCGGCACCCTGATCGGTACGCTGTCGAGACGCTTGTTGCCCATGCCCGGATCGATATCCTTTGGGCTCAGATTCAACGCTTCCACCCACGCCAGGTTGGTGTAGCTGATCCTGTGGCCGCGCAGTTGTTGCGTGATCGATTGCACCGGGAAATCCCCGATGCCGATCAACGCCCCGCAGTGATCGAAGAGGCTGATGCGCTGACTGCGCTGGCTTCAGATTCTGCCGTTGATATCGTAGTCGCTGCCATTGTTGGCACGGCAGGTCTGGCGTCAACCTGGGCGGCCATACAGGCCGGCAAGCGCGTACTGCTGGCCAACAAGGAATCGCTGGTGGCGGCGGGTGCGCTTATGATGCGCACAGCGTCGGCCTCAGGCGCGACGATTATCCCGATCGATAGCGAGCACAACGCCATTTTTCAGTGCCTTCCCGTTGGGGTGCCACCGTCAAGTGCTGTCGAAAAACTGATTCTGACGGCCTCAGGCGGTCCGTTCCGGACCTTGCCCGCTTCTGATTTTGCGCATATTACCCCCGAGGATGCGTGTCGCCATCCGAACTGGTCGATGGGGCGGAAGATTTCCGTTGATTCGGCGACCATGATGAACAAGGGGCTTGAGGTCATCGAAGCGGCCTGGTTGTTCGGAATGCCGCCCGAGCGAATTGAGGTGGTAGTTCATCCCGAGTCCATCGTGCATTCTCTGGTTCAGTTCGTGGATGGCTCGGTGCTGGCCCAGATGGGACGGCCCGACATGTGCACACCAATTGCGCATGCGCTGGCTTGGCCCGACCGTATCGAATCCGGCGTCGAAAATCTGGATTTGTGCGCGGTCAGCGGTCTGCATTTTGAGGCACCGGATGTGGTCCGTTTTCCCTGTTTGCGCCTGGCTTATGAAGCCCTTCAGCTGGGCGGTGTTGCCCCGCTGACGGTGAGTGCCGCCAATGAGATCGCCGTTGGGGCTTTCCTGGACGGCCGATTGTCATTCATGCAAATACCCATGTTGATCGAGCAAACGCTCGAAGCTGTTTTGGCAGAAGGTTCTGCGGTCTATAATCCTCCGGATTCGATAGATACCGTTTTAGAGTTGGATAAGCAGGCGCGCGCAGTGGCAGTGGCGGGCATCAACAGAATGAAAGTGATCGGATCGCAGGTGCGTATTCCCAGCAAGCAGCAGGTGGTGAGATGAGTATCGCAATGAGTATTCTGGGTTTTCTGTTGACGATCGGTGTGCTGGTCGCCTTCCACGAATTCGGGCATTTCTGGATGGCCCGACGGTTGGGCGTCAAGGTGTTGACCTACTCTTTGGGATTCGGTAAGGCCTTGTGGTCCACCAAACGGGGACCAGATCAGACTGAATATCGGATTGCTATGCTGCCTCTGGGTGGTTATGTGAAGATGCTTGACGAGCGCGAGGGTCCGGTAATTGCGTCGGAGCAGCACCGGGCCTTCAATCGTCAGCCGGTCTGGAAGCGATTTCTGATTGTGCTTGCTGGCCCGGTTGCCAACATAATTCTTGCGCTTGTGCTGTGGATGGCGATGTTCATGGTCGGCGTTCAGGGTGTCTTGCCGAAGGTTGGGGTTCTGCCGCCGGATTCCATCCTGGCCAAAAGCGGCCTGCAGGACGGGGATGTTGTTACTCAGGTTGGTGGTTCCACCATTCATACGCTCTCGGATTTGCGACTTGCCGTTCTGGAAGGTGGGGTGGCCAATGCCAGGGTGCCGATACAATATGAGCATCAGGGTGCCATCAGTATGGGGACACTGGACTTGACCCAGTTGAAGCCGCTATCCGGATCGACCGACGGACGCCCTCGGGATGTGCTCAAGGAAATCGGTTACCGGCTCTGGTCGCCCGCGGGGCAGGCCATCATTCACAAGGTCTTGCCGGGCACTCCCGCCGCAGAAGCTGGACTGAAATCAGGCGATGTGATTCGCTCGGTAGACGGACATCCCTATCGTGACCCTGCCAATCTGATCCGAATCATCGGACGCTCAGCGGGGCAGTCACTGACTTTTCAGATAGATCGGGCGGGGAACGTGCAAGCCATGACCGTGACGCCGCACACGGTGAAGGTCGGCGCAGAGGAAGTCGGGCGCATTGGTGCCGAAATTGGTCTGAGCCCCGCTGCGCTGAAGCGGGCAAAGGATGCTGGCGTACACCTGCTCATTCTGGAGCGTTTCAATCCCGTGACGGCTTTCACCATGGCCGTTGAGCGAAGCTGGACAATGACAGCGTTGACCTTTCAGGTATTTGGCGGTTTGATCAGTGGGCAGGCCAGTCTGTCGAATCTGTCCGGACCAGTGGCAATTGCCGAGTATGCGGGGCAAAGTCTTTTGCTCGGCTTTTCAACCTTTTTGGGGTTCCTGGCGCTGGTCAGTCTGTCTCTGGCCATCATGAACCTGCTGCCCGTGCCGCTGTTGGACGGGGGGCATCTCGTCATGTATCTGGCCGAGGCGATTCGTGGCAAGGCCGTGGGCGCTCAATTCGAAGCGATGGCCACACGCGTTGGCCTGTTTTTCCTCGTGAGTCTGATGATCGTTGCCTTTTACAACGATATTGCTCGATTGATGCACTCCTAGATCTCAGACACAATGATTCGCTTGATCTGTGATTCAGAAATAATCCCAAGCGCTTTTTTAAGCCAGTTCGCTCGTTTGTGACGACGAAGCGGTTATACTCTGGCGCCTGTTTTATGTTTGCTTTGCAAACAATTTTTTTTGGCCCGATATTCTGGGAAATGACCTTGGCATGACACTGAATCCACGCACTTTACTTGCCCCATTGCTGGGCGCGCTTCTGTTGATCCCCGCTCTCGCGCAAGCCTTTGTCATTTCTGATATCAAGGTTGAGGGGCTTCGTACCGTAACCCCCGGGACCGTGTTCACCTATATTCCTTACCATGTTGGGGATGATTTTACGGATGCGGATAGTACGCGTGTGATCGACGCGCTATACAAGACGGGTTTCTTTAGTGACGTGAATGTGGGGCGCCTCGACAATGCGCTGGTGATTCGGGTCAAGGAGCGGCCAACCATTTCATCCATTGAGGTGAAGGGGAACAAGAAGGTCGAAACCGAAAAGCTCCAGAAAGCGCTGAAGGGTATTGGCCTGTCGCAAGGGCATGTGCTGGATCCGCAGGCGCTTGACAAGATGAAGACCGAACTGCAGCGCGTGTATTACGGCATGGGGCAGTACGGGGTTCAGATCGAGACTACGGTCAAGCCGCTTGAAGACAATCGCGTATCGGTATTGATCGATATCTACGAAGGCAAACCGGCCAGCATCCGAAAAATTCGGATCATCGGCAATCATGACTTTTCCGAATCTGAATTGCTGGGGCAGCTTGAGTTGCATCCGGTACCGTGGTGGGAGTTCTGGTCTAATTCGGATCAATACTCTAAGGAAAAGATGGCCGCTTCCCTGGAAAGCCTGCGTTCCTTCTATCTCAACCGAGGCTATCTCAAGGTTGCGATGGATTCAACGCAAGTCAGCATTACGCCTGATCGAAAACAGATCGATATTGTGATCAACGTTAGCGAAGGCGCGCGCTACAAAGTCAGTGCGGTCACCTTTACCGGGAATCTCTTGCTGGACCAGGCGACCCTGAAGCACCTTGATCAGGTTCAGGTGGGCAAGTACTTCAATCGTAAGGAGGTCATTGATACTTCCGATGCCATTGCTAAACGTCTGGGGAATGATGGTTATGCTCTGGCGCGTGTTCAACCCGCTCCGACAATTGACGAACAAGACAAGACGGTAGCAATCGACTTCAATATTCAGCCGGGCGATCGAGTTACCGTGCGGCAGATCGAGTTCAAGGGCAACTTTAATACCAATGAGGAAGTCTACCGGCGTGAAATGCGGCAGATGGAAGGTAGTTGGTATGCGGCCAATAAACTGGATCGTTCCAAGGAACGACTGCAACGCTTGCCGTCTGTTCAGAGCGTGGATCAAAAGATCAAACCGGTGCCCGGCGTTCCCGATCAGGTGGATGTTGACTACGACATCACTGAACAGTTGTCCGGTTCATTTACCGCAGGTGTTGGTTATTCGCAGTCAGAGGGCATGTTGTTCAACCTGGGTCTGAATCAGTCCAACTTCCTTGGCTCGGGCAAGTCTGTCGGGATCAATATGGAGCGGAGCTCCTACCAGACTAGTGTGCAGTTCAATTACAACAATCCGTACTTTACGGTAGATGGAGTAAGTCAGGGTTTTGGGCTGTTCTATACCCGCCAGAATGCGGCTGCGTTGTCCCTATCGCAATATCTGATCGACTCCTATGGTGGCAATATCAACTTTGGTGTGCCGCTGTCCGAGCAGACCTTCGCGAGCGTGGGTTTCCAGTTGCAGCAACAGAAACTCAAATCGACGGGTTACTCACCTAGCTGGATTACGGGCATTCCCGTCAACGGGGATCAACCGGGTCCGGGCTTTAATGGCAAGAGTTTCTATACGCTGAGTGTCATTCCGGCGTTGACCTATGACACCCGTAACAAAGCAATTTTCCCGACTTCGGGGATCTACCAGAAGCTGTCGGCAACAGTCGCGGTGCCGGGTAGCCAGTTGCTGTATTACAAGGGTGACTACAATGGCCGTGTGTACGTGCCGCTGTGGAAGAATACGACCTTGTCCGGCCATGCGCAGATCGGTATGGCGCAGGCCTACGGCAGCACCAAGACGACCTACACCGGGGTGAGTCAGTATTATAACGGCCTGCCGCCTTTCCTGAACTACTACACCGGCGGGATTCAGTCCGTGCGCGGCTACCAGGACTATTCACTGGGTCCGGTGGATTCTGCGGGCAACCCGATGGGTGGCAGCCTCATGACGGCTGGCGGCATTGAGCTCATTACGCCTGTCCCGTTCCTGACGAGTCAGGTCAATTCGGTGCGGATGTCATTGTTTTGGGACGTAGGGAATACCTATCGGTCCTATCAGGACTTCACGGTGCCTTCGTTGCGACAGTCAGTCGGGATCGGGTTTAACTGGATTTCTCCTGTCGGACCATTGGTGTTCAGCGTTGCCAAGCCACTGAATAACAAGCCGGGTGATCGCACGCAGATCTTCCAGTTCTCCGTGGGCGCGAACTTCTAGTTAGTGCCGGAGTTTTTTCTGGCCGTTTTACGCGGTATGTCCGGGGCTGTGTAATAATGCAGGCCCGCTTTCGTGTGGCGGCATATGGGTTTTGCTTTTATTTGTTTGGGGAGAATTAGCGTGAACCGCTTTGCTTTATTGTTTGTGTCCATGATGACCCTGGCGTTTGCCGTTTCGGTGCAGGCGGCCGAAGTCAAGATTGCCTTTGTCAATTCTTCAACACTGCTGGAACAGGCCCCTCAGGCTGATATTGCCAAGAAGAAACTGGAAAAGGAATTTGCGCCCCGCGAAAAAGAAATCCGTGATGCCCAGCAAGCCGCTCAGAACCTCGAGAACAAGCTGAATAAAGATGGCGTCACCATGAGTGACAGCGAGCGTTCCAAGCAAGAGCAGGAACTTAATCGCCAATTGCGGGATTTGCAACGCATGCAGAGTAATTTCCGTGATGACCTGAATCTTCGTAAGAACGAGGAGTTGGGTAAATTACAGCGCTTCGTGCTGAGTGCCATAAAGGATGTTGCCAAGAACAAGGGGTATGATCTCGTGCTGGCCGAAGGTGTCGTATACGCCGCGCCGCAGGTAGACATTACTAACGATGTCCTGGCAAAACTACAGCAAGACGTCAAAAGCGGTAAATAAGCGAACCATTATTCCCAGTCAATAGGATTGGCGCATCGGATGCAGGAAGAGTACAGCTCGGGTATCACGGCAGCGGAAATAGCCCGGCTACTTTCCGCGTCCATCCATGGTGATTCAGATCGCCATATTACCGATGTCGCTTCGCTGGCATCCGCGACCTCTGCTGATCTCGCTTTTTTTACCGGTAATCGCCGTGAGAATCATCCTCAGCAAAGTCAGGCAGGGGCCATTCTCTGCACGCTGGAGCACCGTGATCTGATGCCTGAAACGGCAACAGTCATTTGCGTCGCGCATCCCCAGCTTGCTTTCATCGATATTGTAGAGCGCCTTCGTCCGCCGAGACCCATCTATCAGGGTATTGATCCCACCGCCCGCATTGATCCTTCGGCACAGCTAGCGCCAACCGTGGTAGTCGGGCCGCTTAGCATCATTGGTCCTGAGTGCGCTCTGGCGGATGGCGTGGAAATTGGCCCCGGCTGCATTCTCGGCCGTGCGGTTTCCGTTGGTGCCGAGTCCCGATTGATTGCCCGTGTGACTATTCTTGATGATTGTCGGGTGGGTGAACGTTGTGTCATCCAACCGGGCGCAGTGATCGGTTCAGATGGGTTTGGTCTCGTCCAGCAGGGTGGGGGATGGCGTCGTGTTCCTCAACTTGGTCGGGTGCTGATCGGCGATGATGTGGATATCGGTGCAAACACGACTGTGGATCGGGGAGCGTTGGACGATACCCTTATTGGTAATGGCGCCAAGCTCGACAATCTGATCCAGATAGCCCATAACGTTGAGATTGGCGAGCACTCTGCCATCGCGGGCTGCGCTGGCCTTGCTGGTTCCAGTGTTGTTGGCAAGCACTGTACGCTGGGCGGCGGGGTGGGTCTTGCCGGCCACCTGAGCCTTGCGGATGGGGTGCACGTTACCGGGATGTCTATGGTGACCCGCTCGATCCACAAGCCCGGTGTGTATTCTGCGGGTACGCCGCTGGATACGAATGAACACTGGCTCAAGAACGCAGCAAGATTCAAACAGCTCGATCGCATGGCTCAGCGCCTGCAGGCGCTCGAATCGAACCTCTCTACACTTCAGCATTCTGATGAGGAAAACCCGTGACCGCAAAGACCATCATGATTCAAGATATCTTGAATCTTCTGCCCCATCGCTATCCATTTCTGCTGATTGACCGTGTCACAGATTGGGCGCCGAACGATTATCTTGTGGCGATTAAGAATGTCACCTACAACGAACCCTTTTTCCAAGGGCATTTTCCGGTTCGTCCAATCATGCCGGGGGTTCTGATTACGGAAGCTATGGCACAGGCGACTGGCGTACTGGCCTTTAGTAGTCAGGGTGTGGTGCCGAATCCCAATTCGTTGTACATGCTGGTTGGTCTGGACGAGGTCTCTTTCCGTCGGGTTGTCGAACCGGGAGATCAGCTGACAATTCGTGTCACGCTCAAGCGTCTCATCCGCGGGATGGGGGTATTTCAGTGCGAAGCGCATGTCGGTGAGGAGCTCGCCGCCAAGGCGCTGATCAAATGTGTTGCCAAGGAAGTTGCTGCGTGATTCATCCAACCGCGATTATTTCACCCGAGGCCAAACTTGACCCTTCCGTGGTTATTGGGCCTTATGTGGTGATCGAGGGTGCTGTGGAAATTGCGGCGGGTACGCGCATTGACAGCCATACTATTTTGAAGGGCCCCTGTCGAATCGGGCGCGATAATCAGGTGTTTTCACATGTGATTATTGGTGAGATTCCACAGGATCTGAAATTTCGGGGCGAATCTTCCTCGGTGGAAATTGGTGACCGTAACCAGATTCGAGAATTTTCGACCATTCACCGTGGTACGCAGGGTGGTGGGGGTGTGACACGAATTGGCTCAGATAACCTCATTATGGCTTATGCACACATTGCCCATGATTGCGATATTGGTCAGCATGTGATCCTCGCCAATGCCGCTTCGTTGGCTGGCCACGTGAGTGTGGGCGACTATGCGATTCTCGGCGGCTTTGCGGTGGCGCATCAGTTTTGTCGCATCGGTGCGCATGCCTTTATCGGCGGCTTCAGTAAGCTCTCCAAGGATGTTCCTCCCTTTGTCATGGCCGATGGTGCACGTGCACGCTCGATCGGTTTGAACAAAGAGGGTCTGAAGCGTCGAAATTTCTCATCAGAAACCGTCAATCTTCTGAGCCGGGCCTTTCGGCAACTGGTCAAAAAGCAGGGTGATGACAAAACCTGGGCCGAATTTGACCAGGCGGCAAAGAATGATGCCGCCCTGGCGCAGATGCTGGCCTTCATCCGGATGAGCGAGCGCGGTATTACCCGCTGATAAGTGATAGAACCGACATGACTTCTTTGTTTCGAATCGAACACGACAGTATTGGCCCCGTTCGCATTCCTGCCGATGCCCTCTATGGCCCGCAAACGCAGCGGGCATTGGATAATTTCCCGATTAGTGGCCGGCCACTACCACCCGAGTTCATACGGGCACTGGGGTGGGTTAAGGCGGCCTGCGCCGAGGCCAATGCAGTCGTGGGCGGGCTGGATCCCAAAATGGCCGCCGCCATTAGCCTGATGGGGCAACGGATTGGTGCCGGTCATTATCTCGATTCCTTCCTGATCGATGTCTATCAAACGGGTTCGGGCACCAGTACCAACATGAATGCCAATGAGGTGATCGCCCGACTGGCGACCGATTCGGGCATTCCCGTGCATCCAAACGATCATGTCAACATGAGTCAAAGCTCTAATGATGTGATCCCAACCACGATTCGTGTCGCAGCCGTTGAGTCGGCACGTATGGACTTGCTTCCGGCGCTGGATCATTTGTCCGGCGTGCTTGCGCTTAAGGCGGAATCTTTGGGAACGGTGACAAAGACGGGTCGTACGCATTTGATGGATGCGATGCCGATCCGCTTTGATCAGGCCCTGGGTGCGTTTATTGACCAGCTGGCGGGTGCGCGCCTGGGTGTGGTTCAGGCGATGGATCGGCTATCGGCTCTGCCACAGGGTGGCACGGCAGTTGGCACGGGCATCAATGCACCGGATGGATTCGGTTCGACGTTTATTGCCAAGCTCAATCAGCTGACCGACGGAGGGTATCGGCTGATGCCGCGCCCCTTTGCGGGTCTCTCGGCGCAGGACGAGCCCGTGGCCTATAGTGCCGCACTGCGTGGCTTGGCCATTGTTCTAACCAAGATTGCCAATGACCTGCGCTGGATGAATGCCGGTCCGCTGGCTGGCTTGGGGGAAATTAGCCTTCCAGACTTGCAGCCGGGCAGTTCCATCATGCCGGGGAAGGTCAATCCGGTGATTCCGGAGGCGGTAGCGATGGTGTCGGCGCAGGTTCAGGGGCTGGATGCGGCTGTCGCACTGGCCGGACAGTCCGGCAATTTTGAGCTGAACGTCATGCTGCCGTTGATCGCGCAAAATGTTCTGGAGTCCACGCGCTTGCTGACGCAGGCCATGCGATTGCTTGCGGACAAGGCGATTGCCGGATTCACAGTGAATCAGACCAACATCGCGCGTGCTCTGAGCATGAACCCGATACTCGTAACCGCACTAAACCCGGTGATCGGCTACGAGTTGGGGGCGAAAATCGCCAAACGGGCCTATGCCGAACAGCGCTCCGTGCTCGAGATTGCCCTGGAAATGACCGATCTGTCCGAAGGGACGTTGAAGCAGCTTCTGGACCCTTATCTTCTGACGGGCTCGCATTCGTCCTGACCGCACGGGCTTGCTCAACTGCCTTGTTTGTTTTTGACCATCAGTGATTCCGCCAGCAGCGCGAGCCTGTTCAGCGCGCCCGGCGTACCCAAATGCCCCTGAATCTCCTCCAATGCCCGTTTCTGCGTCTGTGCGGCGTCGGTCTCGCCGACGAGCCCGCATACTGCAGTGGCCAGTGCTTCAGGTGTCGCGTCTGACTGGATCAATTCGGGCACGGCATTTCGACCCAGAATGATATTGGGCAAACCGATACGTTCAATGTGGACCAGATGTTTTGCAATCCAGTAGGTGAGGGGGTTCGTGCGGTAGGTGATCACCATCGGCGTTCCGATCATCGCAGCTTCCAGCGTGGCGGTGCCTGAGGCGATGCAAAGAACATCGCTGGCCGCCATGGCGTGCCGAGCCTGACCGGGAACGATGGTCAATGCAGCCAACAGACTCGCCGTGGGCTGAGCGGCGTTGAGTTGTTCCTGAAACCAGACCGGGTCGATGGATGAAGCCAGAGGCAGAACAAATTTCCAATCTGGGTAACGCGCCAGCAGATGAGCGGCTGTTGTGAGCATCAGGGGTAGGAGGCGGCCGATTTCACTGCGGCGACTTCCGGGCAACAATCCGATCCAGCGACAGTCCGGATCGAGCCCGAGTGTCTCCCGGCTGGTTCGGGTGATCTGCACATAGCGCTGTGGCTCCCTGGGTTTGAGCACATCCGGTTCCATCAAATCCCGTAAAGGGTGACCCACATGGGTGGTGGGCAGGCCGTACTGCGCGAACAGCGGAACCTCGAAGTCGAATAATACGGCCAAGTGATCGGCGACTTCCCTGAAGCGCCGAGCACGTTTGGGACGCCAGGCCCAGACTTGGGGTGCCACGAAAAATAGGACCGGAATGCCTCGTGCTCGGGCTGCGCGCGCCAGGCGCTGGTTGAATTCTTGAAAGTCGATCACGACCAGCAGGGCGGGGCGGTTCGTTTCCAGGGCGGCGATCAGTGTGTTGAGGGCGCGCTTGAGTTGGCCATAGTGGGCGAGCACTTCAACGAGCCCCATGACCGATACGGTCTCGAGATCGACCACCGTGTCGATGCCCGCCGCCCGGCTCTCCATCCCGCCCATTCCCAGTGCCCTGAGCTGGGGGTGACGTTGTTTCAGTGTATGAAAGAGTGCTGCGGCATAATGGTCACCTGAGGCCTCGCCCGCTGCAATAAACAGGCAATCTGGATCAAGCAGGGGAGCGGCAGCAGGCATGGGTGGGATTCTCAATAGCATGAAAGAAATAAATGTGAAGGCATTGGGTTAAGTATGCGGCAAATTTCCTTGTTCGATGTGACCCTGGCGGATGGTTGGTATGCCGGCGTCGACGAAGCGGGGCGGGGTCCATTGGCGGGCCCCGTCGTTGCGGCGGCAGTGGTGCTTGATCATGCGCGGCCCATTGCGGGGGCCAATGATTCGAAAAAACTCAGCGAACGTCAACGTGAATCCCTGTTTACCCAAATCATCACGCAGGCACATGCATTTGCCATTGCGGAAGCCAGTGTGGCCGAGATTGACGAAATCAATATTCTTCAGGCCTCGCTCCTGGCCATGCGGCGTGCAGTCACGCAACTACTCGATCAAGGCGTCTCCCTGGATCGGATTCATGTCGATGGCAACCGATGCCCCGCGCAGCTGTCCATGACCTGCCACCCGATTGTGGGTGGGGATGGCAGCGATGCCGCGATTGCCTGTGCGTCCATTCTGGCCAAGGTCACCCGGGACCGTTTGATGCGTGATTACGATCTTGCCTATCCGGACTATGAGTTCGCAAAACACAAGGGGTACCCCACTGCTCGTCATCGGCTCTTGCTGGAACAACTGGGCCCGTCGCCCATTCATCGCCTCAGTTTCGGACCGGTTCGTCGTGCTTTGGAGCGGGCCGTCGAATAAGTCGATGCCGCTCGGTGGTCGTACTCTTCGCAGCCATTTTCCGTTCTATTTCTTCCCCCAGGAATCACGCAGGGTCACGGTCCGGTTGTATACCGGTCGTTCGGCGGTATGGTCGACCTGATCGGCCACGAAATAACCATGCCGTTCGAACTGGAAGCGGGATTCGGGCGCAGCTGTCGCCAGACTGGGTTCGATCATCCCCGTGTGAATCTGCATCGCGTTCGGATTCAGATCGTCGAGGAAATCCCGATCCAGATCCGGGGCATCCCCTTCGCGCCGTGCGCCGGGTGCGGGCACGGAGAAGAGCCGGTCGTACAAGCGGATTTCGGCGGCCAGCGCCTGGTCGCAGGACAGCCAGTGAATATTGCCCTTCACCTTGCGTGATTCCGATCCTGGCGTGCCGGACTTGGTGTCGGGGTCGTATTCGGCATACACGCAGGTCACGCGGCCCTCGGCATCCTGATCGAAGCCGGTGCACTTGATGATGTAGCCATAGCGGAGCCGAACTTCGCCGCCGGGCACCAGTCGGAAAAAACCTTTGACCGGTTCGGGCATGAAGTCATCGCGTTCAATCCACAATTCTCGCGCCAGCGGCATGACCCGCTTGCCCCAATCGGCGTGATGCGGATGGTTGGGGGCATAGCATTCTTCGCTCTGGCCTTCGGGGTAGTTCGTGAGGACCAGCTTCACGGGGTCCAGGACGGCAACCCGGCGCTCGGCGGTGTCGTTCAGGTGATCGCGCATGCAGTCTTCCAGCACGCTGTAGTCGATCAGACTGTCCGATTTGGAGACGCCGATTCGATCGGTAAACAGCCGAAACCCTTCCGGGGTGAAGCCCCGCCGCCTTGCGCCCTTGAGCGTGGGCAGCCGAGGGTCGTCCCAGCCATGGACGTGCTGGCCGGTGACAAGCTGGATCAGCTTGCGTTTGGACAGCACGACATAAGTGAGATTCAGCCGGGAGAATTCGATCTGCTGGGGCAGCGGGCGCTGAAAAACGTCCAACGTCGCCAGTTGATCCAGGAACCAGTCGTAGAGTGGGCGATGATCCATGAATTCCAGGGTGCACAGCGAATGGGTGATACCTTCGATGGCATCCGACACGCAATGCGCGAAATCGTACATCGGGTAGATGCACCAGGCATCACCGCTGCGGTGATGATGGGCATGGCGAATCCGATAGATGGCCGGATCGCGCAGATTCATGTTCGGCGCGGCCATATCGATCTTTGCGCGAAGGATGTGGGTGCCGTCCGGAAAGTCCCCGGCGCGCATCTGGCGGAACAGCACGAGGTTCTCCGTGATGGAGCGGTTACGGAACGGGCTGTTCCGCCCCGGTTCGGTCAGGGTGCCGCGCGTGGCGCGCATTGCATCGGCGTCCTGGGAGTCGACATAGGCCAGATCGGCTTGAATCAGTAGCTCGGCACAGCGATACAGCTGCTCGAAATAATCGGAGGCATAAAACTCATGCCCGGTCGCATCAAACCCCAGCCAGGACACATCCTCGCGAATCGCATCCACGTACTCGGTTTCTTCCTTGGTCGGATTGGTATCGTCAAAGCGCAGATTGCAGATGCTCTGTGGGCACTGCGCCAGATAATCCCGGGCCAGGCCGAAATTCAGGAAGATGCTTTTTGCGTGACCAAAGTGCAGAAACCCATTAGGTTCGGGCGGGAAACGGGTCACCACCTTGTCGCCGTAGGTCTGTTGGGCACAGTCCTCGTCGATTCGGGTACGGATAAAGTGACTGGCAATAGGGGATTCGGTCATGGTGCGCTTCGCGATGGTCTGAACAATAAAGAACTATTGTACGAAATTTAACCCATGAATAGCGGATGATTGCCGCAGGATGCTCAGGGTTCATGCGGGTCAAAGCGACGTAAAGGATGGGATGGCGATTAAGTAAAACTATCGAAACGATTGAAATTACTCAATCGAGTTCATATATAGAGACTGTTATGGTCGGTAAGTACTTTCCGCGGGCCTTGGGCCGCGCAGCAATAAGGAGCAGACATCATGGCGAAGAAAAAAATAATCCAGGACGCAGCAACCGATATTCAAATTGGTATTACGCCCGCAGAACGGCAGGCGATCGCGGATGGCTTGAGTAAGCTATTGGCCGACTCCTATTCCTTGTTCCTGATGACGCACAACTTTCACTGGAATGTGACGGGGCCGCAGTTCAACAGCCTGCATCTGATGTTCGAAACGCAATACACGGAGCTGTTTACAGCGGTGGACGAAGTGGCGGAGCGCATTCGCTCGCTGGGCGTGTTCGCGCCGGCGTCCTTCAAAAAGTTTTCGGCGTTGGCATCGTTCACGATTCCGGATGAGACACTCTCCGCCACCGCCATGATCGCCCATCTCGTGAAGGGTCAGGAAGCGGTGGTGCGCACGGCGCGTGACCTGTTTCCCATTGCCGACAAGGCGAACGATCAACCGACGCTGGATCTGTTGACGCGTCGCATGGAACTCCACGAAAAAAATGCGTGGATGTTGCGAGCCTTGCTGGCCTGAGTTGATCATGGATTCATGATCGGGGTATTCGCTGAAAAGCCGTCACCCCGCAGGAATTCCCCGGTATTTACGTTTACTTCAAGAAAGGCATTGACAGAAATCTAGAACGCTATATAATTTGCACCCTACTGACGCGGGATGGAGCAGCTCGGTAGCTCGTCGGGCTCATAACCCGAAGGTCGTAGGTTCAAATCCTACTCCCGCAACCAATCTTAAACCCTTGATTTGAAGTAACTTTCAATCAAGGGTTTTTTTTGTCCACGATTTTCAACTAGCCCTCCGCGATTCAGTGCCCTCTGTTGGTGCGTGTGGATACTGCAGTCCTGCCTGAAAAGGGGCTAAGTATTCGCCCAGTCGTTTTTTTGGCCAGATTCCCCGTTCCACGCAACTCAATGCTGCAGGTCAGTTCCTGTGGGGGGCAGCATCACGGCGTCGAAATCGGTTCATTGTTTGCCGCCGGTGAGGACCATGAAAATATCATGGCATTCGGGCGAGCAGGCCGCTGCCGACGGTTTGGTTCTTCCGAGGCGGCGGATTGTTGGGATAACTCCATCCGGACTTGTGCCTGGGCCGGGAGCAGGGGCAGGAAACCGCTGCACATGATTTCTTCGGCATCACTCATGCCCAGGCGCGCGAGTATCTCGGTTGGCGCCGTGATAAATGTCTCAAAACGGATTCCGGTTTGGTGGAGGCGACAGGCTTGGTAGACATCGGCCCAGTTATTGATCACGTCGTCAGAATAGGTGTGCATGGTGATGCTCCTGTGTAGCGTTAATGTGTCTACTAACAAGACACAACCAGATACTAGACGGATGCCGAGGGGCTGTCAACAGGTTGTGTCAACTTTATTGACATGTGTTGGGGCGATGGCAGAATGGCCGTATCAACTATCTCGGGAAATTCGGATGAATGTCGCAACGGGTTTGAAGTGGGATGTGCAGCAACGGCTGAAATTGCTGGAATGCACGGTGCTGCTAACCGGGTGGGTGCGTACCCAGGCCTTGATTGAAACTTTTGGAATCAGCCGGGCTCAGGCCTCCAAAGACTTTGCCGTTTATCACGGTCTGCGGCCGGACAATCTGATCTACAACAAATCGCGCAAGTACTATGAGGTCGGTCCGCGCTTCGATCCGCTGTTGCTGACCGGTACGGCCGCTGAGCTGCTTGATGCGCTCCCGCTGATGTATCCGGGGGAGTCGCCCGTGGTGGCGTTGACGGCGGGCGGACCTGCCGTGTCCGTTGTCCGCCCCATGGAACGAGCGCTGGATTGGTCGCTGTTGCGCGCGCTGAGCATGGCGATCTGCCAGAACCGCAAGATCCGTGTGGCCTATCAGTCAATGAACCGACCAGAGCCGAGTCTGCTCACCCTTTCCCCGCACACGCTGGTGCATAGCGGTTTCCGCTGGCATGTCCGGGCGTTCAGCGATACGCACAATGAATATCGGGATTTTGTGCTTGCACGGATGCGCGGGCCGGTGTCGTTATTGGAGGACCGTGGCGTGGTCTCAGAGGCGGATACGGGGTGGCACATGATGGTCGATGTGGCGATCGTACCGCATCCCGATCTGCCACCTGTTCAGCAGTCGATCATCGCCGAGGATTACGGGATGCATGATGGGCAGATTACCCAGTCGATACGCCGGGCGCTGATCCCTTATTTTCTACGGATGATGCAGATCGACCCTCGACGTCTGGATCCCGATCCCCGGGTGCAACAGATCGTGCTGCACAACGTCGAAGCGATACAGCCGTACCTCTGGTCCTGATCCAGCCATCCTGAATCGGTGGTCGGCGTCTTCATCTCAGTGCAGGCTGTTCTCGATCACGATCTGCTCGGTACAGTTACCCCGGCGACCCGGAGCAAAGCTTCCGGACTGGGGGAATGTGATGAGTTGATTAGTCGGGATGGTGATCCATACTTGCGTGAGTACATCGCGACGCCGACTGCCGGGGCGGGCATCGCAGCGCAATTCCAATGCTTTGGCATCCGATTGATGGAAGCTTGTGGCAAAGGCATGCCGGATGGATTTTTTGGATACGGTCTGCCCGCGATGCGCGCTGACCCACTGGGTGAACTGACTGGCATTGAGCCGACTCAGCGTGGCCAGTGCGCCGCTGAAAAATTCATCCGGGCTGGGGCCGAAGCAGGCCACGTGCTTGGTGTATTCATGCCGATCCAGACAGATGTTTGTCAGGGGCATGGCGGCATTGAGCCGTTGCTGAAGAGAGGCGGGCAGTGTCGGGGCGGGCAACGAACAGCTTTGCGGTATGGCGTGTTCGGGTGCGTACCAGTAACACCCATATTTCCACCAGGTCGGGGGTTTCATCCCACGGTCGCTCAGTCCCTTCGGCAGGCTCGGCCACAGGCCATGCAGGGTGAATGCCCGCGCGTCTGGTGAATCGTTCGCCGTGGTTTGGCAGACGGTGCCGATGTCGCGCCAGCTATGGCAGACACCCGGCATCCAGAGGGCGGCAAAGGTGTAATGATCGAAGGCCATATCGGGTGCCAAGGTCAACCCTTCCAGCCCGCGAGGGCCGAGCGCCGCACCCTGAGGGGACGCCGATGCGGCTGCGGTGGTGATCAGAATGAGCAGAATGGCATGGCTAAGGGTCTTTAACATGGCCTGATTCCTTCGAAGTTTGCTGGGGTGGTTGGCTGTTGGGGGGCCGGGTTCAGGTCCACCCTAGATCGGCCAGCGTGATCCGATGCGTCCACTTCGTTTGTCCTCGCACATCCTTGGTCGCGAGTTCCAGCGTCCGATCCTTACCGGTTCCGGTGAATTTGAGCACGCCATAGTTGCGTTCGGTGACGAGGGTGCCCGGTAGGCGGTTTGGATCGTCGTCGCCTTTGGCCGGGCCGGAGTTCAGGGGCGATGAGGTGAACTCAATCAATGGGTAATCCCGTTTTCCACCGTAGTGAGGGCGAGGATACTGGATCAATTCGGTCATGTGTCGATCGCCAGAGAGGAAGAGCACGCCGGGGATCTGGTATTCCTGCAGCCAACCCAGAAACTCTGCCCGTTCGATGGGGTACTGGTTCCAGCCCTCATAGGCGTCCTCGTCGTTGAAGAACTGGCCGCCGGCGGCAATGATCTTGAACTTGGCTTTTGAGAAGAGCAGGGCATTCCTCAGCCAGTTCATCTGTGCGGGACCGAACATGACTTTGCCGCGATCACCGGGACTCGTTCTGTCCGCATCCCGGTACCAGCGATCGTCCAGTAGGAAGAAGTCTGCATCGTATTGGCTGACTTTCGTGAAGACGCCTGGGGTATCCGGTAATCCGTAACTCGGATTGGCCCAGTAGGTCTTGAACAGATTGAGGGCATGCCCCTTGAACGGGAAACTCATCTCGCTGTCGTTGGGTCCGTAGTCGTGATCGTCCCAGATGGCGACTTGCGGCGTGGAGCGCAGGAATGCCTGCAAGGGTTTGAAGGCGCGGTCGTGCCGATAACGCAGCGACATGCCTTCAGGGCTGAGCAGATCCGCTTCCCTGAAGTACAGGTTGTCGCCCAACCAGACCATCAGGTCCGCCCGCTCCCGGGTCATGGGTTCATAAATTTCGTAACCGCCCCCATAGCCCTTGCCCGGGCGATCGTAAAATGGGTCGTTGATGTAGGCGCACGAACCGGTCAGCACGGTGAAATCCGGCGCTGGGCCGCGAAATAGCCAGATTTTCTGGGTGCGCAGCAGGAGCGTCTTGTCGGCGACGGGCTCGTTGTTGACATAGGGTTGGCAGTGATAATTCACGCCGGGCTCCAGGTCATCCAGCACGATGTGAGCGCAAAAGGCCTGTTCGGCGGTGGTTTTCCAGATATCTGTGCGGCGTTTCTCGTCCCGTTTGTCCGTCGGTGCGTATTCAATGAATACCTCGGCGGCGCCGGGCGTCTGCAACCAGACAATGCCCGAGCGCGAGGCGACATAGCCTTGCATGGGGCCGGCGTGCAGCGTTCCGGACGGAGCGGGCTGTGCCCAGGCAGCAGGGAATGGCCAGATCCCGCCCGCAATCAGGGCACCGGTTGTGATCCCGGTGCGCAGGAAACCACGCCGATCCGCAGAGGCCAGATCGTTAGAGTGGGGCATTAAAATTGCGCCTCCAGGCTCAGATAAACGCTACGCGGCTGGTTGCGATACAAATACGGGTTGGTGGATTTCCCGCCGTATTTGTTGGTGTAGTGCTGATTCAGCAAATTACGGGCATTGAGTGCCACGGTCAATTTATGGAGCCCGAACTGGGTTTCAGGGCCGCGATCCAGCGTGTAGCGCAGGCTGGCGTCCACCAGCGTATGCGCGTTGATCGGTGCGGTATCGCCGTTGGAGAAGACGTAAAACGACTTGCCCACGGTACGCATGCCGAGAGTGGCGCGCCAGGGTCCCGCGTTATACATTCCGCCAACGGCCAGGGTGTGACGGGGGGCATAGGGGTAGGGACGATCCAGGGAGGTGAGGCGGGCATTGAGAAGACCCAGATTGGCATAGAGCGACCAGGTATCGTTGAGCTTGAAGTTGTTCTGCCAGGCCAAGCCTTCGTTAATCGCACTGCCAGCATTCTGTAGCTGCGTGTCCTGATTGTTTGTCTTTGTCGAGAGAATGTAGTTGTCGAAGTTCACGCGGAATAGATCCAATCCGCCGGACCACAGGCCAGTGTCATAGACAAGGCCGATGTCGTAGGTTCTTGCTTTTTGGGGCGCCAGACTCGGATTGTAGCTACCGGAATAGAACTGGTTGTACTGCGGCGGCTGCGTATTCAGGGTGACGTTGGCGTAGGCACTCAGGGCCGAATTGATCCGATAGTTCAGGCCGAGCGACGGCATCGTCGTCGTGAAGTCGACGTTGAACTGGCCTGGCTTGCCTTGGGCCAGGGCACCCAGATTGGTAAAGTCGCGGTTGACCTTGAGGTACTTCACGCCGCCTTGGAGGGTGAGGTCTTGGGTCACTTTCCAAGTCAGGTTGAAATAGGGTTCGAACAGTTTCGTGACAACCGGTTCAACATAGAGCGAGCCGATATATTGGTTATCGGTGGCATTGAAGTACTGCCGATCGTGCGTGGTGTCGTTGTGGTTGTACCAAAGACCGGCTTCCAGGCCCAATTGGTCGGCCAGCGGGGTATTGAGGCGGAAAATATTGCCCCAGCGTTTGGTGTCGTTGATGGATTGGTACGTAAATAGACTGCCTGTCGGTGGGCTCACTTTCTGAACCGTGTTGGTCGCGGGGTCGTAGAAGGACGAGGAATAGGTGCTTGCGCCGCCACTGTAGCCGTTGCCCCGATAGTAGTAGACCTGGTTGGACACGGTGGTCTTGCCGAAGGTGGCTTCGTATTTGGCATAGCCTAGCGAGTTGTTGTACTGGTTGAATCTGTAGAGATACGAATTTGGATTCGGTTTGCCGTTGATCATGGGCTCGCCGCGGTAGGTATTGCAGGACTCACCGTATTTATTCAGATCTGACTGTTGGCAGCCGCCGTAATAATTGAAATTCTGATCGTTTCGCGAATAGAACAGGGTCAGGGCGCCGGGACCGACTTGGCTGATGCTCTTGAAGAGGAACTGCTTCTGGTCACTCGGGGTGTGGTCGAAATAGCCTTTGCTGTGATTTTTGTTTGCATACAGCCAGAATGCGGTGGGCATCGCAGATTTTGCACCCAGCAGGCCGGAATTGATCAGTGCGCCATAATTGTATTTGCCGAAGGAGCCATAGCCCGTCAGTAGTGAGACGGAAGTATTCTGGCCCGGATTCAGGGTATAGGTTTCCACCGCGCCGCCGAAAGCGGCCAGGCCCGGGAGGGCGGCCGAGGCGGCGCCGGGGAAGTAGCGCGTGCCGGAAATCAGGCGGGTCGGGATGAATTCGTTGCTGTAAAAGCTGTAGTTGTCGCTGTCGTTCAACGGGATGCCATCGAGTGTCCAGTTGATCAGGCTCTTGTTGAAGCCGTTGATGTAGACATCATCGCCATTCTGGCTGTCGCCGGAGCTTTCCACCACCACGTTGGGCAGGTTGGCCAATGCCTGGGTAAAGGAATCGGTGGGGGTCAGCATCTGCATCTGGCCCGGCGTTATTTCCGTTTGCCCTTGGGTGGAATTTATGTTGAAGGTCTGAATCTTGTTCAGTTTTTCCTTGGGGATGTCGTTGACGGTTCCCGTCGGCGCCTTCAGGAAGAAGCCGGCATCCGGCGCAGTGGTTTTCCCTTGAACCTGGACTTCACCGGTGTTGATGGCGGCCTGGGTCAGGGGGATTGAGCCGAAACAGAATGAGAGGGCTATGGCAATTTTGGAGGGCGTGTGGCGCGGAAACATGGAAAGCCTCTGAGTGGATTGAGTTCATGTAAATGGATCATTCACAATCAGGCTAATGTGACAGTGTGGCATCGGGCTTAAACCTGAATGAATAAACTGTGACAGGGGATTTATTCACTCAACTTATGGGTTGGGTATTGGTGGTCTTGTCTGGCTATCTGGCTCCGTCGCGGGTCAAAATGCGTCAAGCTGAATGAAATCAATCGAGGATAGGTATTTGAAAATTCTGCACACCGCAGACTGGCAGATCGGCCGGCAGTACAGCCGTTTCGATTCGGAAGATGGCGCGCAACTGGCGGCCGAGCGCTATCGTGTGGTCGAGCGAATCGCGCAATTGGCTCAGGACCGTCAGGTTGATGCGGTGCTGGTCTCTGGCGATGTTTTCGATAGCCAGACCCTCAAGAATCTCAGTATTCGACGACTCTTCAATAGTCTGTCGGGCTATACCGGCCCGTGGATTCTGTTGCCCGGCAACCACGATGCTGCCTTGGCCGAGAGTATCTGGACGCAGGCACGGCGGTTGAATGCCGTGCCGCTCAATGTCCATCTGGCGCTGGAACCCGAAATAATCCCATTTGTCGAAGCGGGGTTTGTCGTGCTGACCGCACCGCTGACGCAACGCCACACCTTTGCCGACTTGACGGCCTGGTTCGATACGGCGGAAACACCGGCGGATCTGGTTCGGATTGGTCTCGCCCATGGAAGCGTTCAAGGGGTACTGGCAGACGATGTCGATTCGCCGAATCCGATCGCGGCGAATCGTGTCCAAACGGCACGACTGGATTATCTCGCCCTGGGCGATTGGCATGGACTGAAATCGATTGATCCGCGCACTTGGTACAGCGGTACGCCGGAGCAGGATCGGTTCAAGGACAACGATGCCGGTCATGTGCTGGAAGTCGAGATTGCCGGAACGGGCGTGGAACCGATCGTGACGCCACATCGGTTGGGCCGTTTTCGCTGGCAGACACGTCAGACAGTTTTATCGGTAGCGAGCGATCTGGATCAACTTGCTCAAGATTTGGCCTTACTGGGTGAGGATGATGTGCTGGATCTGCAGGTCAGTGGTTATGCCGATCTCGCGGGGCGGCATCGTCTGCTGCAGTTGGCAGATGCCACGGCGGCGCAGGTACGGGCCATGAGTGTTGATATTGCCTCCTTGAACGTGCTGCCCACGGACGCGGATGTTGTCGCTTTGAATGCCGATGGTTATCTGGCCGAAGTCATTACGGATCTTCGTGAACGCCAGGCGGGGGGCGAAGATGCGGTCGCCCGGGAAGCGCTGACGATTCTTGCCGGGTTGTTGATGGACCGGCAACCGCAGGCGCCGGAGGGGGCGCCGAGCCCATGAAACTGACACGCCTTCGTATTGAGCAGATCCGTCAGTTCCGGACTCCGTTGGAGATCGATTCGTTCGCGCCAGGATTGAATATTTTTTCCGGCCCGAACGAGTCGGGCAAAAGCACGATTGTGCGCGCCATCCGGGCGGCATTTTTTGAGCGATTCAAGACACAAAAAGTGTTGGATCTGTTGCCCTGGGGCGATTCAGCCGCCACGCCGCACATCGAGCTGGATTTCGAGATTGGCGGTGTTCGCCATGAGCTGAACAAGTCTTTTCTGAAGTCTGCCCGTTGTGATCTGCGCAAGGGTGCGCAACACCTGACGGGTGAGGAAGCGGAGCATTACCTTGGGCAGTTGCTCGGATTCGAGTTCGCGGCCAAGGGAGAAAGCAAGGAGCAGCATTGGGGGATTCCCGGTCTGTTGTGGATCGAGCAGGGCAGTGGCCAGGAAATCCATCAGGCTGTGACGTTTGCCACCGATCATCTGCGTTCCGCCCTGCAGGAGGAGCTTGGCGCCATCACCAGCAGTAGCGGGGATGAGATTCTGGATGCGGTGCAGCGGTGGCGCGCGGAATTATTGACCGCTACCGGCAAGCCTCGTGGTCCCTTGGCAGACAGCCTCAGGCAGCGGGATGATCTGGCCGAGGTAATTCGCGATCTCGACGTGCAGATTGCCACCTACCGGCAACAGGTGGACCAACTCAGCGCCTGGCAACAGGAACATGCCCGGGACGAGCGTGACCGGCCCTGGGAACGGCTGGATCAACAGCGGACAGATGCGGCAGCCAAGCGGGCGCAATTGGCGGAACAGGAGCGCAGCCTGATGGCGGATCGCCAGCGGCTGGTCGACGTCGAGGCCCAGCAGGCGTTCGTGGAGGAACGGCTCGCCGAGATTGAACGAAGCCGTCAGGATCTCGCCCGGCGGGCGGTTGCACAAACCGAGGCCGAGGCGGTGTTAACTTCGGCCCGCGCCCAGGCGCAGCAGTTAGTCACGCGCCAGACAGAATTGGCTGCGGTGGTTCATTCGGCCCGCACGACGCATGAACTGGCCCGACAGATTGCGGATCAACAGCGGTTGACCGACCAGATCAAGGAGGTCACGACCCGGCAGTCGTTATTGGCCGAGCAGGTGGCCACAGCAGAACGATTGCATCAAGAGCAGGCGCAGCGGCGTGCGCAGGCCCAGGCATTAACGATTGCGGCGGCGGATCTGGATGGCTTGCGTGTCTGTCAACAGTCTCTGCGTGAAAACGTCATCCGTCAGGAGGCTGGCGCGACACGACTCGAATTCGATCTGCAAGCCGGGGTGGCGGTAGATTTCGATGGCCGCACGTTTATGGGCGCGACACCGCATCTTCTGGTTCGTCCCGCCGAACTGAACCTGCCCGATGTGGGGCGTATCCGAATCGCCCCAGGGGGTGCGGATTTGTCACGGTTAACGCAGGAAGCAGCGGCGCTGACGGAGGACATGCAACGATTGCTTCATCGCATGGATGTGGCGTCGCTGGAAGCGGCCGAGCAGCGGCATCTCGCTTTTCAGCGGTTACAGCAGGATCTGCAAGAGGGGACGCATGCACTGGATCGCGTGGCACCGAAAGGGCTGGATGCGCTCAAGATCGCGCACGAGGAAGAACGCGTTCATTTGACGGAGTTGCAGGCTGCGCTGCAGCGCATAACGGTGCCGACTACGGACGGTACGACGGCCGCGCTCGATGAGGCGAAACGGGTGCTGGATCAGGCCTTGTCGGATCAGGCCGAGCTCAGGGATCAGGCGGAGGAGGCGATGCGCCACCGTGCCGTGGCTCAGGCGCGTTGGGAAGCGGCGCAACAGGAATGCGCGAATGTACGTAGCTTGCTGGATGATCCGGCGGAACAGCAGCGTGTGCAGTCCGCCCATCGTCGATTGATTGAGGCACGGGCCGAGGTATCGGTTTTGTGTCCGCGGATTTTGGCGCAGCAGACCGCCCTCGATGAGGCGCGGCCGGATGTTCTCGATCAGGATATCGAGCGCTTCCGTCTCAGCGCGATGCAGGTCCGGCAGCAGTACGACGAGCGCAAGAAATGGATTCACCAGTGCCAGGGGCAGTTGCAGGCGGCAGGCGCGCAGGGGCTGGAGGAGCATCGGGATACTCAGATTATCGCTCATGAGGCAGCAGTGCGCCGTTTTGACGAGTTGGAGCGGCGGGCAAACGCGCTGGATTTGTTGCTACAACTCCTCGAAGCCAAACGTTCAGCGTTGACCCTGCGCTTGCAGGCCCCGTTGCAACGACATCTGGACCACTATCTGCAGCTTCTGTTTCCCGGCGCGACACTGGTGATCGAGGATGATTTGTCTCCCGGCCTGTTAGCGCGTTCGAACGGTCGTGTTCATGATTCTGCGCCCTATGACACTTTGAGTTTCGGCGCGCGCGAGCAGATCGGTTTGATTAGTCGTTTGGCCTATGCCGATCTCCTGAAGGAAGCAGGGCGACCCACCCTGATCATCCTGGACGATGTGCTCGTGCACAGCGATCCAGTTCGGCTGGCACAGATGAAACGCGTACTGTTTGATGCGGCCAAGCGCCACCAGATCCTGTTGTTCACCTGCCGCCCAGCGGATTGGGTGGATATGGGCGTTGCTGTCCGCCCGCTGGACCAATTCCGCCGATCCGTTTAATCCGTCAGCCTGTTCGATGGGGCGCCATCCGGACAAGGACTTCCCTCTTTGGCAACTGTCTGCGGCGGGGGACGACGGCAGACCCACACCTATTGATTGACGGGATCAATATTCGCATATATCTGTGTTTTCCGGTGTTGTGGTCTAGTGTTTCTGCTTCGTGGTGAAACGATCTGCGGGTCGTTCGGAATCAATGAACCAAAGGAGAACTACATGATTCACGCATATGCCGTATTTGAACCCGGTGGCGAACTGAAGCACTATGAATATGATCCTGGCCCGTTGGGTGCGCAGCAGGTCGAGATCCAGGTCGAGCATTGCGGTATCTGCCACAGTGACCTGAGCATGATCGATAACGAGTGGGGGATGACACAGTACCCGCTAGTACCCGGTCATGAGGTTATCGGCACGATTGGCGCCGTTGGGTCGTTGGTGACACACCTGAGTCTCGGTCAGCGCGTCGGCCTGGGCTGGCAATCAGGCTATTGCATGACCTGTGAAACCTGCATGTCCGGCGACCACAATTTATGTCCATCCGCCGAATAGACGATTGTTGCGCGTCATGGCGGTTTTGCCGACAAGGTTCGGGCCGAGGCAGCCAGTGTCGTTCCCTTGCCGGAAGGTGTCGATCCAGCCAGTGCGGGTCCGCTGTTCTGCGGTGGCATCACAGTGTTCAACCCCTTGGTGCAGTTCGACGTTTCGCCTAGTGCCCGAGTCGGCGTGGTCGGGATTGGCGGCCTTGGTCATATGGCCCTGCAGTTTCTGAATGCCTGGGGCTGTGAGGTGACGGCGTTCACGTCAAGCCCCACCAAGCGAGAGGAAGCCCTGGAATTGGGCGCACACCATACGCTCGATTCACGGGATGCAGACGCGCTGGCCGCCGCCGCTGGGCGCTTTGATCTGATTCTGTCCACGGTCAATGTCAAACTGGATTGGAATGGATATCTGGGCACGCTGAAGCCAAAGGGGCGGCTGCATATTGTCGGTGCCACACTGGAACCGCTGGATATCGGTGCCTTCTCATTGATCCTGTCTCAGCGCTCCGTATCCGGGTCTCCGGTCGGCAGCCCGGTGACCATCGGTAAAATGCTTGAGTTCGCGGCGCGACATGACATTGCGCCGGTCACTGAACAGTTTTCATTTTCGAAAATCAACGATGCGATTACCCACCTGCGCAGTGGCAAGGCTCGCTATCGATTAGTTTTGAGCCACTGATCGTTCGAACCTGAACTTGAACCTATGCCGTTAGCCGATAGCGTCATGCTCATCGGCGGCATGATCAAGCGAATTTGATTGGCCCGGGCAAAGCCCGGGCCAAATAATGTCCGGCCCATGAAATAGATTAAGTCGGCGGAAAAAAAACATTCCATTGAGCTCCGACCCGCATAACGCTGCGCCTAAGTTGGTTTTAACCTCTGCTCATGTGTTTTATTTCAACCAATGGTTTATTGCCCTATTTGATTATTAGAAGTTAATGATTAGGTTTATTTGATGGTTAAAAACTATCATTTTAACGGGGCAATTGATTGTAAGTGCGAATTATTTACAGGTTAAATTATTTATCGATTAAGAGTAAAAATATTGGCTATAAGTCGATTTGACTATCAAGACTTAATGGATTTGGCCGATAATCATCAAAGATGACAATTTGATGACAAAGAGAAGAAAGGATCGAGCCCCGTGAAAAATAATCAGCCAGTTACTCAGCGCAATATTGACTACGCAAAAGATATGCTCCTGATATCGACGACCGACCTGAAAGGCATCATTACCTATGTCAATAATGATTTTATTCAGGTATCCGGCTTCGTTGAAGAAGAGTTAATTGGCGCCAGCCACAACGTGGTTCGTCACCCGGATATGCCGACGGCTGCCTTCAAGGATTTGTGGGATACCGTCAAGGCAGGCAACACGTGGCGGCAACTGGTTAAGAATCGCTGCAAGAATGGCGATCACTATTGGGTGGATGCCTTCGTCACTCCAGTGTATGAGCAGGACCGGCTGGTGGGATTTCAATCCGTGCGGACCAAACCGACGGAGGAACAGGTTCGATCGGCCGAACGACTTTTCGCACAATTGAACCGTGAACCGAATGCCGGTATCCCGCAGAAGCGGAGTTTTTTCAATATCCCTGTCAAATGGATATTGTTCGTCGGATTCGGTGTTTTGTTGTTGCTTCAGTTGGCATTGCTGGGAATCAATATCAAGGAGTCCGATTCGATCGTCTCAACGGTTCAGCACGAAACTGAACAGCGGGTTCAGATTCAGCAAGCCTGGGCCGCGGCTACGCAAAACATGCCACAACCTTTGCCTCCGGAGCTCAAGGGGTTTGAGGCAAAACTGACACAAATCGGCAAGTCAAATGGTTGGGCGCAGGCGGTAGTGGCCGGCGGTCAGCGTGCATTTATATCGACCCTTTCGATCATGCTCGCACTGGTTGTTGTCACAGTGTCCCTGTACATCCTGATTCTGAACCTGCTCATCAGGCCTCTGAGTCAGGTTGGGCGACAAATCAAACTCATGGCGGCCGGCCAATTGCGGCAAACGATTGATGTGGCCGGGAATAACGAAATCGGGCAGTTGAGCGAAGCGGCCAAATTGCTGCAGGCCAGATTGGGGACCATATTTGGGCAATTCACCGAATCGGCGCAGTCGCTCACAGCCTCTTCCGGACACCTTTCGGCCAGCGGCAATACAGCGCTTCAGGGCATGGAGAATCAGAGCTCTGAAACCGAACAGGTCGCCGCGGCGATGAATGAAATGACGGCAACGGTTCAGGAGGTAGCGCGAAGCGCGGCCGATGCGGCTGTTGCGGTGCAAAGCGCTGATGAGGAAACCCGGAACAGTTACAGCAAAGTTGAGCAGACGCATCAGGCAATATCCCTGTTGGTTGAGAAAAATGAAAACACGGCGAAAGTGATCGAGCAGCTCAGGCAGGATGGTGATGCGATCAATTCGATTACCAATCTCATCAGCAGCATTGCCGATCAAACCAATCTGCTGGCACTGAATGCTGCAATCGAGGCTGCCCGCGCAGGCGAACATGGGCGGGGATTTGCGGTCGTTGCTGATGAGGTTCGGTCGCTGGCTGCGAAAACGCAACAATCCACGCTTCAGATCAACGACATGATCAATCATTTACGTGAGGGCATCACCGAAGCAGTTAAGGCCATGGATAGTGGCCGGGATCAGATGGGGGCGGTTAAGGCGCACGCAGATGAGACCGAGCAGTCACTCAAGCAGATCAATGCCTCGATCCAGCAGATCGATGTAATGAGTACTCAGATTGCCACTGCGACCGAGGAGCAGAGCGCGGTTGCCGAAGAGATGAACCGCAATATCAGTTCTATTAGTCGGCAAACTGAGATGACGACAGAGAACAGTAAGGAAATCGCCGTTCAGGGGGATAAATTGGCTGTGATGGCGGGTAATCTTCAAAAGCTGTTGGCTCAGTTCCGGATTGATCGGAACTAAGCCCCTCGGGCGACGACGCTTATAGGACACCAGATTAAGGCTCTAGATTTTTTATTAGGGGTTGAGATCGCGCGGAACCCGCTGTTCTCTGTTTGATAAATAAATAGCCCACCTTGCAAATTTATCGTTTCACTGACTATGCTCTAAGGCATTGGCTGATCGGTGGCTTTCGCCTTCCAGATATCTCAGGAGATGGTACATGAGCGATGAAAAGCGAACACATTACGATGGTCCGGCGGGCGGGTGGGGGTCCATTCAGTCGGTGACTCGGATGTTCACTCAGGATGACCTGCCGCGCCTCAGCACATTTAATGCCTTGCTTAGGATCAACAAGCCGGGTGGGTTCGCCTGTACCAGTTGTGCATGGACCAAGCCCAAACATCCTCATACGGCCGAGTTCTGTGAGAACGGCGCCAAGGCGACGGCCTGGGATCTCACCACCGCCCGCGTTGAAGCCGAGTTTTTTGCGCAGCATACGGTTCAGGAGCTATCGACCTGGCCGGATTATGAACTTGAAAAGGCCGGTAGACTGACACAACCAATGCGCTACGATTCGGAAACGGATCGTTACGTACCGGTCACGTGGGCGAGTGCATTTGCGGATATCGGCCAGCAATTGACCGACATGGATCCCAAATCTGTGATTTTCTACGCCAGTGGTAAGGCTTCTCTGGAAACCAGCTACATGTACTCGCTTTGGGCCAGGCTGCTGGGGAGTCAGAACCTGCCGGACAGTTCGAATATGTGTCATGAGTCCACGAGCGTTGGGCTGACCCAGTCGCTCGGTGTGCCGGTCGGCACCTGCCTGCTGGAAGATTTCGAGCACTGCGATGCGATTTTCATCTTTGGTCAGAACACGGGCGTGAACAGCCCGCGCATGTTGCGCACGCTGCAGCAGGCCCGAATGCGCGGGGCCGCCATCGTCACCTTCAATCCGATCCGCGAACGGGGTCTGGAGTTCTTCACCGATCCACAAAGTGTCGGGCAAATGCTGACCGGGGCGAAGCCACCGATTTCCAGCCAGTATCACCAGCTTCAGGCGGGCGGGGATATCGCGGCGATGACCGGGATGGCCAAGCTTCTGTTCGAGGCAGAGGATCAGGGGCGGCCGGTGATCGATCGGGCATTCATTGCCGAGCATACGCAGGGTTTTGATGAATTCGAATCCTTCGTGCGCCATGCAGACTGGGATGAACTGCTTGCCGAAAGTGGTTTGAGCAAGACGGACCTGCAATCTGCCGCCGACGTCTATATGAACGCCAAGGCCACGATTGGCGTTTACGGGATGGGACTGACCCAGCATCGTCATGGGGTGTCCAATGTGCACATGTTCTGCAATTTCCTGATGATGCGCGGGAATATCGGGCGTCCGGGTGCCGGCGCCTGTCCGGTGCGCGGCCATTCGAACGTTCAGGGCCAGCGCACCGTCGGCATGACGGAAAAACCCGAATTGGCACCGTTGGACAAGCTGGCCGAGTTGTATGATTTTGAACCGCCGCGCGAAAAAGGCTGGGATACGGTTGAGAGTTGTTCCGCCATTCTTGATGGGCGGGCACAGGGGTTCATCGGCTTGGGTGGGAATCTGGCGCGTGCCGTGCCGGATACCGATCGGATGGAGCCAGCCTGGCGAAATTTGGGCCTGACCGTCAATATCGCCACCAAGCTCAATCGGACGCATCTTCTGCCGGGGAAAACGTGCTATCTACTGCCTTGTCTGGTGCGTATGGAGCGGGATCAACAGGCCGGTGGTGCGCAGACCGTGACGATCGAGGACAGCATGAGCATGGTTCATGGGTCGGTTGGGGATATCGCGCCAGCGAGCCCGCATCTGTTGTCCGAAGCTGCCATTGTCGCAGGCATGGCCAAGGCGACGCTTGGCGCACGCGCCAAACCCGACTGGGATGCCTGGGTGGGTGATTACGGTCTGATTCGGGATGCCATCCAGGAAACTTATCCGGAATTTTTCCCGGATTTCAATCAGCATCTTTTTGATGCCGGCGGTTTCTACAAGGGTAACGCCGCTCATGAACGGCAATGGCATACTAAAAGTGGCAAAGCCGAGTTTCTGGTTCCGCAGAGTCTCAATGCCACCGGTTTTTCGAAGGAGCCGGGGCGATTCCGTCTGCTCACCATTCGCAGCAATGATCAGTTCAATACCACGATTTATGGCTTCGATGATCGTTTCCGCGATGTCATGGGCACCCGGATGGTCGTGTTGATGAACTCCGAGGATATTCAGGATCAGCAATTGACTGAGGGTGGGATGATCACCCTGGACAGCGATGATGCGGATCAGATCCCACGGAGCGTTTCCGGGCTAGAGGTGCGCCGGTTTAATATCCCACGCGGCTGCATTGCGGGGTATTTCCCGGAGCTAAACCCGCTGATCTCGTTGACGCATCATGCGCTTGAGAGCAATGTGCCTGCCGCGAAGTCGGTCCCGGTCCGGATTCGCGCATGACCTGCACCTCGAAAATTCGGTGACACTCTGGGTATCTGGTGTCTCTGATGTACACGCGCATTGAGTAGCCAAAACAAGGCTCGGCCCGCCTGAATGTGATGTCTTGCTTTGCGTCTGCGGCAGTCATGAACTGATGGATAAAGAATAGACAGTCGTTACGGATATCCTGCTGCCGGTGACCAGCCCTTCGGCTCCGTATCAACGGCTATCTGCCGTACTGCAGCACATGTCTGGCTCGTGTAACTCTGGCTCGTCGGGATTCGATGCGGGTGATTTATGCTCCGTATGGCACCATTGTGTTCGATGCTGCGGATTCGTTGGCATCAGCCAGCGTTTCGGTCAGGACGCCGACGTTTTGAATCGTTCCCAACCACGGACTGCGTGCGGCGCGTTTGCCGCAGCTGGATAATTCGTAAAATGCCCGATCATTCTCCGACAAAATTCTACGGTTCCTCCCTGTTGCTCGATGAAGCCATTGAGATCATCCGGGCTCGGATATCACCGTTGCAATCGTGTGAGTCCGTACCCTTGACGATGGCGGTCGGTCGGATTCTGGCCGATCCGGTGGTTGCCACACGCCAGGTCCCTGCCGAACCCCGCTCGGCGATGGATGGCTATGCACTGCGCGGCACGGATTTGTCATGTATGCGTAGTACCGGTCTACCGGTTTGCGGGACGGCGCATGCCGGTCATCCCTTTCGCGGGGTCGTCCATGCGGGATGCTGTATCCGGATCATGACCGGCGCAGTCGTTCCTGGCGAGGTGGATACGGTGGTCTTGCAGGAGGATACCGAAACGGGGGATCACGGGATTCGATTGGTCGATGGTCGTTATCAAGCCGGTAAAAATGTCCGTCAGCCGGGTGAGGATATTGCCTTTGGTCAAATCCTCTTTGAAGCGGGCCGCCGCCTGCGTGCCGCCGATGTCGGCGTGCTGGCCTCGCTGGGCATGGCGGCGGTTTCGGTTCAGCGTCGATTGCGGGTCGCATTGTTTACAACCGGTGATGAGTTGCGGCCGGTGGGTACGGACTTGATGTCCGGTCAGATTCATGACAGCAATCGCTACACGCTGACAGCCCTGTTGGCGCGGGACGGTTGCGAATTGATCGACCTGGGTATCGTTCCGGATGATCTGGAGCAGACCCGATACGCGTTGCGTCAGGCGGCACGTGTCGCTGATATCGCGCTGAGTACGGCCGGGGTTTCCGTTGGTGATGCCGATCTTGTCAAGGAAGCGGTGGGCTCCCTGGGTGAGGTGGAGTTATGGGGGGTGGCACTCAAGATGGGCCGCCCGCTCGTATTCGGTCACATCGGCCAATGTTGGTTTTTTGGCCTGGCCGGCAATCCAGTCTCGGCCATGATCAACTACCTGGAAATCGTTCGACCAATCATCCTGCATCTGGCGGGGGCTGTGCAGATTCGGGCTTTTCGCTATCAGGTGATGCTGGGGGAATCCCTGGCACTGAATGCCTTCCGGGAGGAGTACCGGCGCGCGATACTACGGGTTGATCCGGATGGTGTTCAGCGCGTGTACAGCGTGCCTCATCAAGGATCAGCAGTTTTGACGTCCATGAGTCGGGCCGATTGCCTGATTGTGGTGCCCCGGGGGGAGGCAGCGCTCGAGCGGGATCAACGCGTCTGGGTGGAGCCGATCGATTTTTAGTCGATGGCCGTACGGCTTTCGTGAAATCTATACTGCGGATTTATCTTGGGGGTGACTCAAGAGATCGGGTGCGGGTTAGAGGATTTCTGTGGAATCGTCCGAACTCATCTTGACGGGGATACCCATCACGCGATCGCGACCTTCACTCTTTGCCATCAGGAGGGCATCGTCTGACCGGCGCAGCAAGGTATCAGGCGTGTCGTTGAAGCCAACGCAGGCGACGCCCAGCGAGATCGTCAGGCCGCCCAGATTGCGCCCACTTTCTGCCAGTCGTAGTCGAGCCGCAGAAATTTTCTGGCGTAAATGTTGGGCCACAATCAGGCCGCCCTCATAGCGGGTGTCGGGCAGGAGGATCGCGAATTCCTCGCCACCGAAACGAATCACCGTATCCTGGCCCTTGATGTTGGACATGAGGGTCCGTGCGACAAATCGAAGTATTTTGTCCCCAACCAGATGACCATAGCTGTCGTTGATTCGTTTGAAATGATCGATATCCGCCAGGATCAGACAAAACTCGGTTTTGGTCTGGATGAATTCGTTGATCTTTTGCTGGATCAGGTCGTTCAGGCCCCGGCGGTTCGGCAGGCCGGTCAACGGATCGGTTCGTGCATCACGTCGCGCAGCTTCGAGTTCTTCCTTAAGTTTGGTGATTTGGTCACCGGCGTTTGTCAGACGGTCCGATGTTTCCAGGGAGCTGCGTTCAACCGTTCGGGAATCTTCGATGAGTTCTGCCGTCAGCAGGCGCAGATCCTGAACGGAGTCCGAGCGGTCGATTTTGCGGGCGAAATCACCCAAGGAGACCGCATAGTTGGAAAATTCGTTACCGGTGCTGAGCATTTGCATCATGACGTTACGAATGATGCGGAGCAGGGTGTTCTGCGCCTTGCTCATTTCCTTGATCGCGCCGTTGAGTAGATGGGTGTCGAAAATTTCCTGGGCACGATCGGAAGTCAATCCGTCCTGACTGTTGATGGCATCGTCCAGATCCTTGTTGAGGCTGGCGTCGCGCTTGAGGGCCCGCTCGTACAATAGCGTGAAAAAGATCGGATTTGGTGGGAGGTTGAGGCTGTTCAGCTCGACGAGTATCAGTCGAAGTATTTCCTGGGACTGAGCATGATCATGCGTGTAGTCGAACATTTCCTTGAATTTTCCTTTATGAGCATTCAGCCAGCACTTGATAGATGGATGAGTGTCATTCGTCGTGGTAGAGCTCGAGCAGTTCGCGCTCGATAAGTTGTTCATTGGCGAGATTGGCCGTCAGTAACTGACGTAACGCAATCAAATCATCAAGTTCTATTTTTTGCCAGGCGGCCCCGATGCACTTGGCTCGGACACGTATAACAGTAACGTCTAATTCTATCAAAGGAATCAATTCGGGGTCAGATAATATCTGTACATGCGCATGCTGGTCGAGCCATGAGGGATCGGGCACGGGATGGGTGCACTCGACCAGTACCCCCTTCAGCGAAATATCCCGAATCCAGACTGGATGCGTATCCGCACCAATTCTTAGCCTGGCGGGGAGTGATAATGGTTGTCTGGTATGGTGACGATGTTCTTGCATGGGATTTCCTGTCAGCGAAGTTTCCCGGCGTCCGTACAAGGCTGCGTACAAAGTATTTACTGTAGTTCTGAATGTGAAGGGTTTGTCTCGTTCTGTCAAACAATTAGAGCGAAGTCTGGATTCATCCTGTCAGGACGGCTCTGATTAACGCCTTCGTAGCTGGGATTTAGACGGAATTAATTGGGTTTATTTGAACATTATTGAGAGGCATCTGTGTGAATCCCCCGTCCGATAAACGGCTTCTGGAGCCAGCCCGTATTGATCCGACAGGGCAAGACGAAGCCTACTGCAACCGGTTTGGCGATATTTATTACTCCAGAGCGGGGGGCTTTGAGGAGAAGCACCATGTTTTTGTGGCTGGGAATGGGCTTCCGGATCGTTTTGCGAATGGCACAGTAACCCGGGTGCTTGAATTCGGTTTCGGCACGGGTTTGAGCTTCCTCGTTACGGCTCAAGCCCTGCTACAGACTACGAATCCGAATCATGGTGGGCCCGAGTTACACTTCTTTTCGATTGAAAAGCATCCTTTATCCCGTGAGGACATGCTTCGACTGGTTTCCCCCTGGCCGGTACTCCATGCCCTTGCTGAAGAACTGGCCGATCAGTGGCCGGATTTGGTGCCGGGATTCCATCGGCGCAATCTCGCGGGGGGGCGGATTACTCTAACGCTGGTTTTTGGTGATGTTGCGCAGGTACTGCCGCAAATCACCGGCCCCTTCGATGCATTCTTTCTGGATGGCTTCAGTCCAGGGCTCAATACTGATATGTGGTCGGATTCCGTATTCCGGCATCTACCTAGGCTCAGTGCACCGGGGGCACGTGTTGCCACTTATTCCTCCGCCCGATCCGTCGCCGATGGATTGGCCGCAGTCGGTTTCCAGATCAGCCATTTGCCAGGCTACGGCGCCAAAAAAACCATGTTGACCGGGGTGTTGAGTCCTTCGTCTGTCCCGCATCCCACGCCCCGTCCATCGTGGGATCAACGATCACCCGTCGTGGTGATTGGCGCGGGTGTAGCCGGCCTGACGACAGCGCGCGCGTTGGCGCGACGCGGGATTGCGGTTCAGGTTTTCGATTCGGCCGAAGATTTGGGCGCAGGTGGATCGGGAAATGCGGCAGGTATTGTCTGTCCACTGATCAGCATGGACTGGAGCGAACTGAGCCAGTTGACTGCTTTTGGGTTGGGCTATCTGCGCGCCGATTTGGCTCGGCTCCAAGGGGCTGATGTTACCCCTGGAGGGTGTTTTTCCGGGGTGATTCAGCTTGCACGGGACGCTAGGCACCAAGCGCGGCAGTCTCTGATTGCCGATACACTGCGCCTTGACCCTGAATTTGCCCGTTGGTTGAGCGCCGATGCGCTTTCGGTGATGGGTGGCGTGCCCGTTACGCAACCCGGCTGGTTCTTCCCGCGGGCCGGTTGGTTGATTCCCGGGGATTATTTACAGGCTCTAGCCGATCATCCGCTGATTGAGCTCAAATTGGGGATCCCCATTGCGCAGATTATTCCGCAGGATGCGTCCTGGCAGGGGCTGGATACTGACGGTCATCACCAGTTCGAGTCAGGTTGCGTCGTTCTTGCCAATGCGGATGCGCTCGGGGACTTCCTGCCGGAAATTGGGGAATACATTACCGCCTGCCGGGGGCAGGTGAGTGTTTCAACGCGTCAGAATGCCCGCACGGGACTGGATATCTCCATGCCCATGATGCGGGAGGGATATGGCCTGGACTTGCCGGACGGGCGGCGGGTTTTTGGCGCCAGTTTCAAACCGGGTGATCAAACGTTGGTCATTCGCATGTCCGAGCAACTGGAGAATGGGGAGCGGCTGGCAGCCATCAATCCCGAATTATGTCGGTCATTGGAAGCGGTTTCACACTGGCAGGCACGAGTTGCATTGCGTGCAACAACACCTGATCGGCTGCCGTTTGTTGGGCGGGTCGAGTCAAAAATAACGGAGACGAGTACGAGCCCGCTGCTTTATGTGAATGCCGGACATGGTTCGCGGGGATTTACGTGGTGTGGGTTGCTGGCCGAGTCACTGGCCGCAGAGATCCTGGGTGAACCCAGTCCTTTGCCGACTTCGCTCCGAGTGGCATTGGAACCGACCCGGTTTGCCCGTCGTGAAGCACGACGACGGGCCAGTCTATCCATCAAGGGCAGGGCGCCCGCGACGGATTAGTGCGCGTGATGTCCGTCCGGACCGTGCGCGTGGCCATGGGTGATCTCATCTTCAGTCGCCGGACGAATGTCGCGGATGGTGACATCGAAATGCAGCGTCTGACCGGCCAGTTCGTGATTGGCATCCAGGTGCACCTGGTCACCTTCAACAGCTAATACGGTCACGACATTGACGCCATGCTCGGCCTCGGCGTGGAATTTCATGCCCGGCACGATTTCATCAACGCCTTGAAAGAGGTGTCGTGGTACGGTTTGGGTCATGCTTTCGTCGCGGATACCATAGGCCTCTTCCGGCGGAATGGTAACCGTAAAGGTATCACCGACACTTTTGCCGGTTAACGCATTTTCCAGACCGGAAATAACATTGTGGTGTCCGTGCAGATAGGCCAGCGGCTCACCTTCCGCGGAGCTGTCCAGGACTTCGCCTTGATCATTTTTTAGCGTGTAGTCGATGGATACGACTTGGTTTTCAGATACCTGCATGCCTTTGGGTCCTCGGGTTGAAGCCAGCGTTAACGACGGCTCAAGTGATAAAAATGGTTGGTGGCTGCGACAAAACCTGAGGGGCTGCCGCAGTCAAATCGTTGTCCTTTGAAACGATAGGCTATGACTTTGCCTTGTTCTGCCTGGGTGCGCAAGGCGTCGGTGAGCTGGATTTCTCCGCCGGCGCCGGCTTTCGTCGACTCCAAAATCTGGAAAATATCCGGGGTCAGGATGTATCGACCGATGATGGCGAAATTACTGGGGGCTTCATTCGCCATGGGTTTTTCCACCATGGTTGAAACCTGCATGATGTCGTCTTCGATCATGGTGCCCGCGACCACGCCGTATTTGTGGATCTCGGTGATCGGTACTTCCTCTACGGCGACAATGCTGCACTGAAAACGCTTATAGACTTCTACCATCTGGCTGAGTACGCCATCGGATGTGCCCACGCACAAATCGTCTGCGAGCACGACGGCGAACGGCTCATTTCCGATGAGCGGCTCCCCGGTCAGAATGGCGTGCCCCAGGCCCAGCATGCTGATTTGCCGGGTATAGGAGAAGGTGCAGTTATCAATCAAGCGATCGATGCTGTCGAGGAGGCTGGCTTTCGAGGTGCCGCGAATCTGGTGTTCCAGTTCATAGTTCACATCGAAATGATCCTCGAGTGCGCGCTTACCCCGTCCGGTCACGATGGCCATGTTCTTGATGCCGGCTTCCATGGCTTCCTCAACCCCGTACTGAATCAGCGGGCGGTCGAGAATCGGCAGCATTTCCTTGGGCATGACCTTGGTCGCCGGCAGAAAACGGGTGCCATAACCGGCCGCAGGGAACAGACACTTTCGAATCATGGGAGGTACCTTTGAATAAATACGTAACGGAGTCGGTTATTACTTGGTTTGAATGCGTTTAGTCTAGCTTATCACGAGGTACCGACGGGCTGTGGGCTGCCTGCTTCGCTCGGCGGCGCAGGATAATGCCTTGTGCCCAGGCGGCACAGAATCCGATGACCGTCAGGCTCACAATCAGCAGATTGTAGGGGCGGTCAGCCGGTAGGGTCCAGGCATCCGTGGTGGCGATCAATAGGTAGAACAGGTCGGCCAGCGCCGCCCAGACAAAGGCCCGATACCAGCCTGCCCACATGCCGGGCATTGTGGCGAGTGCGGGCAGCACCAGCACGGCCAGCCACGACCCTTGCGGGCGGCTGGGTGCAGATCCCAGCATTGCCATGACCAGGTAACAAATCACAATCAGGGGTTGTGCCCAGAAAATGATCCGGCGGAGCCAGATGATATCGGGTGATAGCTTGGCGGGTGTCGGATGAGTCATCGCGTGTTCCTGACTAATCCGCAGGACGAGACAGCTGTAGTGCTGTTTGTGCAACGCGCTGCCCCAGTGCTTGTGTGAGCTGACGTTCCTCTTGGCTGAGTGGGCGGTTGTGGCCTGCAGTGTGGCTGGCGCCATAGGGCGTGCCGCCGGTCTGTGTGTGGGCCAGTGCGGATTCTGCATAGGGGATGCCCACGATCAGCATGCCATGGTGAAGCAAGGGGACGATCATTGATAACAGCACGGTTTCCTGTCCACCATGCATCGAGCCTGTCGAGGTGAATACGCCTGCGGGCTTGCCGGTCAGGGTGCCCTTGAACCATTGCCTGCTGGTGTCATCCAGAAGATACTTGACGTCGGCCGCCATGCCGCCGAAATAGGTCGGGCTACCCAACAATAGTCCACAGCAGGCCTCGAAATCCTCTGGAGTGACATAAGGTGGGGCGTCTTTTGCTTCCTCGATTTGTGTTTCGTCGATGGGGCGAATTCTGCGGATTCGCGCCTGCATGCCTGCGACCAGTTCGACACCCCGGGCAGCTTGATGCGCCAAACGGGACGTTGCGCCATAACGGCTGTAATAAAGTACCAGTATTTCGCTCATGCGTGCAGGACATTCCCGATAAGTAGATGGGTTGAGGGCCGGATAAATTTGATCACAAAATTTTGGTCTCTGATTTAGGCTATAGCACGCCCCAGGCGGGCAACTATGTTCGCAGACCGGTCATCCATCATAGCCAAAATGGCCGTTCTTTTTTGTTTTAGGGCAAAAAATGCCTGATTTCGGGTAACTGATCGTTCCGGATGCGCCTGCTTCATGGTGGAAAGAGTTTCAATTGGGTTTGGTCACATTTGTTGAGGAAATTATGCGTACAGGGTTTTGGAAAGAGTTTGGGTCATTGCGACGGATACGGGTATGGGGTTTTTCTGGGCTTATGCTCTTTGGTGTTATGTCACAGGTTTCGGTTGCGGCGCCTGTCGATTTTTCCGCCACGGACGTGAACGGTCATGTGCATCAACTGAGCGCGGAGCGGGGGAACTGGGTGTTCATTAATATCTGGGCGACCTGGTGCCCGCCTTGCCGCAAGGAACTGCCGGAACTCGCGGCGTTTGCACGCGCACACAAGTCGGACCCGATCAAGATATGGGGGTTGAGTGTCGATACCGAACAATCAGCGGATGAAATCGCCCTGTTCGCCCAGTCATTCAACTTGTCCTATCCCGTTTTCAAGGTCGATCCGCAGTCACTGCGGGTTTTCGGGAATATTCCTGGCATCCCCACCACTTTTCTGGTCAATCCGGCCGGTGATATCGTCGCGCGACATGTGGGCGGCGTAACCGGTCAAGAATTGACGCGGATGATTCAACAGAGCCAGTAAGACCGCACGGCAGATGCGGGGGAGATGACGTGATGATTGATGTTCAGGGTAGAAAACAGGGGGCGTGGCCGCAGTGGTTGCGACTCGGGAGTTTGCTTCTGATGTTGTTCGCTGGATTTTGGACGCCGATTTCTCAAGCCGATGGATTCTGGGACGACTCCTTTTACGATATGCCTGCAGATCTTAAACAGGCCAAGGTAGATGGAAAAGCGGGCGTCTTTCTGTTTTTCCAGATGGCCGATTGCCCGTTCTGCCATCGGATGGAAACGACGGTGTTCACGGATCCCAAGGTTGAAGCCTACATGAAGAAACACTTCATCACGGCGTCAATCGATATTGAGGGCGATGTCATGATGACGGATTTCCAAGGCAAACAGGTTAGCCAGAAGAATTTTGCGTTCAAACAGTTCCGCGTGCGAGCAACGCCGGTCATGGCCTTCGTTCAGCCCGATGGACAGATTGCCACCGTGTATACCGGGCCCACGCGCTCCAGTGAGGAGTTTCTGGATCTGGCGGCATTCGTCGTGAGTGGGGCCTACAAGGAACCGGGCATGAACTTCTTCAAATACCGCAAGGCGCATGGTGGTTAGGACTAGAACACACTCCGTTTCGGTGCACGCGGGACGGCGTGTGCGGCAGGGATATTCAGATTGTCGTTAGACCCCTGCGGCCGGTTATGTGGATTGAAGAAGGAAAGCATGAATAAAGTTACTCCCTTTCGGATACGGGGCTTAAGCGTACGTTTCATGATCGTCATTGGCCTACTGGGTGGCGGGGGCTCACCCGGTTGGGCCGCCGAGGATACAAACCAGCCACTGACCCTCGATGCCGCACTGACTATGCCCTTGAACCAGCAATACGGCGTGATGGCCGCCGAGGCGGACCTGATGGCCGCACGTGCACACCGCGCCGAGGTGGAAAGCTGGTCGGATCCGGTGGTTTCTGTGCATGGCCAGCTACGCTACATTCAGCCCAGCAATATCGCGCCCGATCAGAATAATCGCCACGACAATGCCCTCGGTATCAGTGCTCGCCGCCAGCTCTTTGATTTCGGGCGACAGGATATGCGTTTCGATGCTGCAGAGGAGCAAGTGGCGGGCGCCAAACTTTCAGTGTTTGGTAGAGATCAGCAGCAACGATTGGCCATTCTACGAGCCTATTTCTCGGTGTTGATGGCCGATCAGCAGTACACCGTTTTAAACGAACGGATGGCCGTGGTCTATGTCCGCTTCGACAAGGCCAAGGATCGCAAGGAATTAGGGCTTACCTCGGATTATGAGCTCGCTCAGATGCAGCGGGACTACGCCGATGTACTGCTCGCGCGTGCTCAGGCGGACGCTAACCGCCGGATTACCCGTCGACATCTGGCTGAGCTTATGGGCTGTCTCTTATACACATCTCCGAGCCCACGAG
>JAGXHU010000042.1 GCA_024636015.1 Halothiobacillus sp. | reverse complement strand
TTCCTCGGTCAGATGAGCCAACATGTTGATTGAATGGCTGATCCCGGCACAGGAACTTATATGAATATTAGGGTGCGGGTTTAGGTAACCGCTGATTAATGTCGTTGTGGCCAAAAAAAACCTGCCGGTCGGCAGGTTTTCAATCGCAGTGGTGCTTATTTTTCGAGGCGATTGAGGCCGATGGCTTTCATCACATACTTTTCGTACAGCGGTTCGGATGTGCCTTTCTTAATCTTGCGGATGAAGTATTTTTCGAAGGCGATTTTTGCCAGATGCACCCATTTCCCAGACGCAAACCAGTTCACGTTACGGGGCGGCATTTGGGGTTGGGCAACGAACGCGGCACCACGATCACCGAAATCGGCCAGGCAGATTGCCTGCCACGTACCCTTGTAGTCCGGCTTACCTTCGCCCGTGATTTCCGCATGGATGTTCTGCACGATGGCGGTGATCATGGATTCGATCATGTAGCCCGTTTTCGGCGCGCCAACAGGGACTGGCGTTTTCTCGACGGGGGGGATTGCGACGGCCACCCCGGCTGAAAAAATATTCTTGTAGGCGGGGCTGCGCTGATATTCGTCGATTTTGACAAAACCGCGTGGATTGCAGAGATCGGGCACATTGGCGACACAGTCAACCCCCTTGAATGCCGGCAACATCATGGCGTGGTTGAAGGGCAGTTCGTGTTGGTGGATCACCGCACCGCTGCGATCGTACTCATCGACATACATGATGCCTTTTTCGACCTTGGTGGTTTTGGCATTGGTGATCCATTTGACGTCATGTGATCGCAGCTCGGATTCGAGCATGCCATTCGAATCCGCCACACCGCCGAGCCCAAGATGGCCGATATAGGGCTCGGGCGTGACGAACGTGATGGGCACCTTGGAGCGGAGTTTCTTCTTGCGTAGCGCGGTGTCCAGAATGAACACGTACTCGTAGGCCGGGCCATAACAACTGGCGCCGCCAAAGGCGCCGACGACCACCGGACCGGGGCTGTTCAGTAGCCGTTGGTAGTCTTCGTAGGACTGTTCCGCGTGGTTGATGGTGCAGATCGACTGGGTGTTGTGTTCGGGCCCTGCGCCTTCCACTTCGGAAAACATGAGCTTGGCCCCCGTAGTGATGATCAGGTAGTCGTAGTCGACGCTGTCTCCGTTGGCCAGGTCCAGCCGGTTATCCGGGGCATGGATGGCCGTGACCATTTGGGCAATGAAGTCGATGTCCTTGCGTTCGAGGTAGGGCGCCATCGGAAACGAGATGTCATCCCGGTTTCGCCAGCCCACGGCCAGCCAAGGGTTGGATGGGATGAACTGAAAGTAGGGGTCGGCATTGATGACCGTGATCCGGTGATCCTTGCCCAGCGCCTGGCGGGCCTCGTAGGCGGCGGGCAGTCCGCCGATACCGGCGCCCAGAATAACGATATGAGCCATTGCGCGAACTCCTTTGGGTGTCGCCCGTCCGTGGATGGGGCGAGCATTGTCGTTCTGTGGCGATCTGATGCCGCCCTGATGCGTTCCGTCCGCGGGGTGTTTCGTTGCAGATTCTCGGATAATGGCAGCCATCCAGCTTGCGCTTTGATGGGGCTTATCCGGCGAGGCGGATTGCAAGCGATTCTTGCGCGATTACGGATCCTTGGCAAGGACGCCAGGCATGATTTTCAATAAGGTGTGTTCTGCTTCGCCCAACGATTTGTTTTATAAGATAATTATTTTTTTGGACTCATGCGAAAAATCAATTAACCGCGCCAGTTGGGCAGGTCGCCCCGTGCGACGGTGAAAATGGCTGCCTCCTGGTTGAGCCTATCCAGCCAGGTCAGTCGATGGCCGGACCAGGCCTGATCGATCAGCCGCTTGCCATTACCCACCTCGACAAAAATCCGGCCATTTGGTGTGAGGTGGTCAGCGGCAGAATCCAGAAGGCGCTCGACGAGCGCAAGACCATGATCGTCCGCGAACAAGCCCAGGGCGGGTTCGTGATGGTATTCCGCTGGCAGGTCTTCGGCTTCATCCGGGTCGACATAGGGTGGGTTACTGATGATCAGGTCGAAACACAACGGGGCCTGATCATCACCGACAATCAGCCCGGCCAGCAAGTCCGACTGATACAGGCTGACGCGGTCTTCGAGCTGGTAATCACCAACATTACGGGAAGCAACACTCAGGGCATCCAACGAGATGTCGCAAGCGGTCACGTGGGCATCCGGAAAGTATTCTGCGAGTGCAATGGCCAGACAGCCAGAACCGGTACCGACATCCAAGATGTCCTGCGGGGGGGCATCATGGAGGAACCAGGGTGCAAATTGCTCGGTAATCAATTCGGCAAAAGGGGAGCGGGGAATGAGCACACGTTCGTCGACAAAGAAGGGCTGCCCCATGAACCAGGCCTTGTTTAGCAGATAGGCCGTAGGTATGTGTTCCAGACAGCGCCGGCGGATCAAATCCACCAGCTTTGCGGCTTCGCTGGGTGTGATTTTGGCCGCCCAGTGCTGCCCGTCAAGATCAAGCGGCAGGTGCAGGCTGTCGAGTACCAGCCAGGCGGCTTCATCCCAGTATTGAGTCGTGCCATGCCCCAGGAACACCTGCTGTTCATCCATGCGGCTGGCGGCCCAACGAACGAAATCCAGAATACTACCGAGTTGTCGGGTGTCCTCGATGAGGGGATGGAGTGTCCGGTTGGGCGCGGTAATTGGGTCGTGTGGGCTCATGGTTCAAGACTGCTTTGGGAACGGGAAAGGTTTGTGGGATTCATTGTGGCAGAACTGCGGGTATCATGGGCACTTCACTAGTCAACTGTAATGCTGAAATCCGTTATGAATGAACAATCCGCGCCCGCTGGCATGCCATCGCCGACTTGGAAGCAAACCCTGTGGTCGGCCGTCCAATATGCGCTGCCTCATCATTTCATTTCACGCGGGGTCTTCCATCTTACCCGTTGGCACACGCCGTTCACTGCATCAGCGATTCGCTGGTTCGTGCGGCGATTCGATGTGGATTTGAGTGAGGCAGTGGAGTCAGATCCCGCCGTCTATCCGACCTTTAACGCCTTTTTCACCCGTGCGCTGAAAGCGGATGTACGCCCCCTGGCGCCGGACCCGGTCGAATGGGTGAGCCCCTGTGATGGTCGCATCAGTCAGATCGGGGCCATCCAGTCGGGCAACCTGTTGCAGGCCAAGGGGCGGGATTATTCGGTGATCGAGCTGCTGGGCGGTGATGCCGCCTTGGCGCGGGAATTCGAGCAGGGTCAGTTCGTGACCATCTATCTATCCCCCCGCGATTATCACCGGGTCCATATGCCGTGTACGGGAAACCTGCGGACAATGATCCACGTGCCGGGGCGTCTGTTCAGCGTATCGCCAGCGACCGTACAACAGGTGCCGAGGCTGTTCGCACGCAATGAGCGGCTGGTCTGTGTGTTCGAAACAGATCTGGGGCCGATGGCACTGGTGTTGGTCGGCGCCATCAATGTGGCGGCTATCGAAACCGTATGGGCAGGTCTCGTGACGCCGCCGGCTGGCCAAGAGATTACTCGGCGCGATTATGGCAATGATATTGGCATGCTGATCAATCTGGTGCGTGGCCAGGAGATGGGGCGGTTCAACATGGGCTCGACGGTGATTCTGCTGGCACCGTCCAGCGCCGATTTTTCGCCCGACTGGCAGGCCGGAATGCCTGTCCGGTTAGGGCAAGGTTGGATGGATACAGATAGGATATCTGGCTGAAGAGGATTCATTTCAGCCGCATTTTTGTGTTTTTAGGGTATAAACTGAACGGAATCGAATAATTCGAGATTGATCGGGCCTGAGCCGGGTATTGATCAATCAAAAATCAAGGTAAAAGGAAGCCGCTATGCAATCGAAGGAATTGAACGCATTACTTGATCAGCTCTTGCTGCTGGATCCGATTGAAGCAACTCAGGTCTTGAGTGACCGCTTGGCCGAAACTGCGTGGCAGGACATGGACGAGTCGGAAATAGCTGCAGTCGTTGGCGCAGCCCTTCCGTTCTTGACCCGCATGGCGGGGCGTTTGCGCGCAAGCCTCCGTCAATCCGGCTTGCCGTTGAGTGATCGGGGACTGAGCCAGCTGGATGCTCTGCTGCGGATTTATCGCAATGCTCAGATGTTGCTCAACCTGAAGCTGACGGCTATGCAGGAGCCGGCTGAAACAACCGGATTCGAGGAGCATCTGGTTCGGGCGCACCAAGAGCGGGTGGAGTGGGCGGTGCGGGGCATTCTTGATTGTTATATGGCCTATGTTGATGTGCCCAAGTCGCTGTACGTGGATCTGCACCAATTCGTGGATTTGGCGCGGATCGAGCTGGCCCAGGAACATGCAACGGGCTGGCAGGCCATTTATTACCAGTACATCTCGATCCTCACCCTGGCCATGATCAATCCCTATGGTCTGACTCAGGATGAAATGGAGGAAAGTTATGACTGTCTGATTCGGGTGGCTCCGTACATCGAGATCGTGCATGAAGAGCCGACCCGAACCAGCCGTTTTATCGACGTGACGGGCAAGATCATGCCGCACATTGCCTTGACCCCACGGTCGAACATGGCTGGCGCCGGCATGTTCATCGATGTGGGGGAGTTGTATCAGCCATCAATTCTGTCGACACTGATGCCACGATGCCGTGCCCAAGTGCAGCATCTCCTGAGTCGACTGCAGTTTTATTTCGTCAGTCATATGCCGCGCACCGTACCGTCGGGTGCGGGGCATGCATCGACCCTGATTACGCTGGGTTATTTGAGTGTGCATCATCGTCTGGAGCGACTGGCCAGTCACGATTCGCTCCCCAATTCCACCTTGGCGTTGGCAGGGGTGGATTGGGAAGGACTTGAGCAGCCCATTCGTGGGGCAATTCAGCCAATGCTGAGCGCCAGCGATTTCAAAATGGACATCAATTCTCTTCGCGCCGATGGCGAAGTGGATTGGAATGGGCCTGAGGGCGGCCTCTCGATGGGGGGCGGTCATCCCGGACATGTCCATGAACCGAACATTTGGGATGTTGTTAATTTCTCACCAAGCGGTTTTCGATTGCATTGGCGACTGGCCGCCAATAGCCGCGCTGCCGTGGATGATTTGTTGCTGGCAGAACTGGCGGCGGGATCCTCGACGTCAACCATCGCCATTGGTGTGGTGCGCTGGGTCCGGCACATGCAAGAAGGTCAAAGTTCTGTTGATATGGGCGTTCAGCGTCTGTCCGGTGAGGCATTTGCCAGTTATGCACGTGATTTCAGGGCAGCAGACAGCCGTTGGAGTAAAACCTGGCCTGTGATCATGCTGACGAATGAACACGCGGTGATTGTTCGGGCCATCGTGCCCGCTTCATTGGTAGAAGAAACTCAGGAAATATTAGTCATGCGTGACGAGAAAGAAATTCGCGTTCATCTCGGGGCGGTTTACCAGACCGGCGAGGGTTTTCTGATCATGGAGGCGAGCCGTGCCGATGTTTGAGCGGGTTAAGGAACGTCCTTTCACAGTTTTGTATTTGTCTTCGGCTGTCAACGATTCCATCGCCTTGCGGGGCCAGTTGCGTAACCAGGGACTACAGGCGAACGTCGTGCACGCTGATTCGACGGAGTCCGCGTTGCAGCAGATGACGAAGACATCAGCAGACGTGATTCTAATCGATTTTGGCGGGCGCTCCACGGCCACACTCGAGGCATTGAGCGATACCGAGTTGGCCCGCGCCGTTTTTGGTGACGTGCCCAAGCTCGTGCTTGCCGACGTCGACGAGGACAATCAGGTATTGCCACTGTATAAGCTCGGTGCCACGGCGGTAGTGGTGAAAGAATCCCGATTGATTCCCGTCTTGCTCCGTGAAGTCGTCGCTTCACTCAGCGAGCAAAGCGGGAAGTTGTGCAAGAAAAAGCTGGAGAATGCCGAGCAACGATGCCAGAAATTGATCGATGGCTCCGGTGAGGCAGTGGCCTATATTCTGGATGGTGTGCATATCTATGCGAACCGCGCCTATCTTGACCTGATGGGCTTTGCAGAACTCGGTGACTTGATGGAGGAGCCCCTGCTGGATCGTGCTGTGGGCGAGAGTGCGGCTCGCCTAAAGAACTTTCTCAAGGAAGATCAGTCGACCGATGAGTTCGAGTTGAGCACGGAAGGCGGCGATCGCGTCAAGGTCATCATTTCTTCTTTGCGTGCGAGTTTCGCTGGGGAAGAGTGTCTGCAGTTACACGTCTCACGGAAGCAGCAAAATTCGGCGGAAGTCGAAGAGCAGCTCGAGTTTTTGGCCCGCCGTGATCTGCTGACAGGCCTATATAACCGAAATTATTTCTTCGATCAGCTGCACGAACGCATTGAGTTGATCAAGGCCCATGAAGGGGAAAGCGGGGCATTGTTGATGGTGGACATCACCAACAGTGATGCCTTGAAGAAAATGGTCGGAACGACTGGTATTGACAGTCTGTTGACCGAATTCGGCAAGGAAATCGAGGCATTGGTCGGCGGCAAGGGACTGGTCGCGCGTCATGGTGCGTATTCGTTCCTGGTCCTCATGGGCAAGGCCGATCATGCTCAGGCCGAGGTAGTGGTCAACAGCTTGCTTGGGTATGCCAAAGACTACATCTTCAGCATGGGTTCGACCTCAGTGACTGTGAACATCGCGATGGGATTCGTGCTGCTGGATTCGAATTCACCGGTCAACGGCATGGAGCTCGTCGACCGTGCCGAACGGGCGACCAACAAGGCGGCCGAAAAGGGTATCAATCTCTTCGAGCTCTACCAGGCAAATCTCAAGACGGCCAGCGACGCCGAGCAGGAAGAAACCTGGGCACGGCGTATCAAGGATGCGCTTAAGGAAAATCGATTCTTCCTCGCTTTTCAGCCCATCGTTTCCTTGCAGGGACACCGTGACACCAATCGGTTCGAGGTGTTCCTGCGGATGATCGACGAAGAGGGTAACCCGCTGCAACCCATGGAGTTTCTGGGACGTGCGGAGCGGGGGGATCTCATGCAGTCGATTGATCGCTGGGTCATCCTGAGTGCCATCAAGGAAATCAATGCCGCCCTCAAGCGTGGCGAACGTATCAAGCTTTATGTCCGCATGAGCGAGCAGTCCCTACGCGATGATGAGTTTGCCCAGTGGCTTGTCAGTCGTTTGACCAGTATCCGCTTGCCGGATGAATTGCTGGTGATACAGGTTCGTGCCGATACGGCTGGTTATCTGCTCAAGCACCTGGAAAACCTGCGTGACGCCATCGCCCCCCTCGGCGGAGCTTTGCTGATTGACGGTTTTGGCGAAGGGGCGGAACCCTTCCGGCTGCTTGATCATCTGAAAACCAAGAGCGTCAAGATCTCCCGGGCTTTGCTGGAGAATTTCAGTCAGGAAGGCCTGCATCAGGCAGCCGTCGCCAAGTTACTGAATGATGCGAATGGTCGCGAAGTGGAAGTGATCGTGCCCAATGTCGAAGATCCAGCAACGCTGCAGCTGCTGTGGCCCATGGGGGTGGATTTGGTTCAGGGCGACTTCATTCAGAGTCCGCGTAACAGTCTCGAGTTCGACTTCACCCAGTTTTAGGTTTCTACATGTCCCCTGTGTTCCCCCCCGCCCCCGCGACCGATGCACTGGACTGGATCGTCATCGACGGTCTTGAGTTCGAAGCGCTGATCGGGATTTATCCTCATGAGCGTCAGGATAAGCAACCCTTGCATATCGACATGCGCCTCGGGGTTGCCAACATTCGGACGGTTGCCGAAACAGACGATATCGAAGCGACTGTGGATTATCAGCGCGTGTGCGAAGTGGTGATGATGGTCGTGAATGCTGGCGCGTTCCAGTTGCTGGAAACCCTCGCCGAGCGTGTTACCGAACAGGTTTTTGCCCATTTCCCGGTCGAGAAAATCTGGTTCCGGGCAACCAAACCGCATGCCCTGTTTTATACCCGAGGGGTTGGGGTTGAGATTTTGCGTCAGCGTCCGCCCCTGATGGGTGTAGATCGATTGCCACCTTTGTCCTGAGTTGTTTGAATGCCTGTTGTTGAACCTGATTTTTCGCTTCCTGAGCCCTCGCCAGCCGATCAGGCCAAAAGCCTGCAACTTGTCGCTCATCTGCGTGCCCTCATGGAAGCCGCCCCGCTGACCTTCAGCGACTATATGGCCGACGTGCTCTACCATCCGACGCTGGGCTACTACAGCAGCGGGCAGGTAACCTTCGGTGCTGGCGGTGATTTCGTGACCGCACCGGAACGTTCGCCGCTCTTTGCGGACGGGCTGGTGTATGAGTGGCAGCAGGCACGGGCCGATGGGCTGGGTGCTCAGGTACTGGAACTGGGTGCCGGCTCCGGCCAATTGCTGATCGATTTTTTGACCGAGTGTGATCGTCGCGGCTGCATCCCCGACCGGTATTGGGTTCTGGAAATCAGTCCCGCCCTGCGCACGAGACAGCAGGCAAGAGTCACTGCCGAACTGCCGCCGCAACTCGCGGCACGCGTCCAATGGATTTCTGATAGTGCGGGCTTGTCTGATCCTCAGCAGGGTTGGGCGGGCGGCATGGTGATTGCCAACGAAGTGTTGGATGCCATGCCCGTAGCGCGATTTCGCTGGGTGCCCGGTGAGGTCGCATCCGTTCGTGAGTTAGGTGTTCACCCCGTAAACGGGCGATTCGGATGGTGCGAATTGTCGCCATCCGAGCCGCTTGTGGCGGCCGTCAGAGATCTGGCGGCGCATTTCGGCCCTGTGGAGCCGGGTGCGGAATCGGTAGCAGCCGAGATCAACCCGAACCTGACCGCCTGGCTGAGTGAACTCCGGCACAGTCTGGGCAACGCCGAAACCCGTATCTATCTGTTCGATTACGGTGGACGCAGTGCCGATGTGTATCGGGCCGATCGGGAGGAGGGGACTCTGCGTTGCCATTATCGGCATCGCGCCCACGACGATCCTTTCGTGTATCCGGGTTTACAGGACCTGACGACCTGGGTCGATTTCGAGCGTTTGAGCCGTTTGGCCCGGACTATCGGTTTTGCCGTGGATGGCACACGGACACAGGCCGCCTGGCTACTGGGTACCGATGTGCCTGCGCGGTTCGCCGCCAAGATGCAGGCGATCACAGATCGGGCAGAGGCGGCACGATTGTCTCAGGGATTCAAGGAGCTTGTGCTGCCGACCGAGATGGGTGAGCGCTTTCAGGTACTTCGGTTGCGACTGGGCTGAGCGAGCAGTTTTGGGCTGTCCAGTGTGGGAAGATCGGCACCAATAGCGTCGTTGGGTGGGCACATCTTGTTATTGATCGTCTATTTTGTCATCCTGCCGCGTTATGAACCTATTTGATACCCATTGCCACCTCGACAAGCTCGATCTCGCGCCGTTTGGCGATTCGTTTGATACCTTCATGGCGGCTGCGTTCGATGCGGGCGTACGGCGGATGCTGTGCGTCTCGATTCATCCGGATCGTTGGGCGGCGATGGCTGAGCTGGTTGCACCCTATTTCACCGAACGGACCGACCGTCCCCAGGTCTGGCTTTCCTACGGCGTACACCCGACGGAAGACGCCGACTATGTCACCGATGCTGAATCTCTAACTCGATTTATCCAGTCCAGTGTCTATGCTTCGAGCATTGTCGCGGTGGGTGAGACGGGGCTGGATTATTTCCGCAGTGGCGTGGCCGAGCGTTGGCAGCATGATCGGTTTCGTGCTCATATCGAAGCGGCTCTGGCGCTGCACAAGCCCCTCATTATTCATACCCGCGCCGCGGCCGCCGATACCATGGCGATGCTGAAGGAAGAACAGGCCCGCGATTGCGGGGGTGTCATGCACTGTTTCGTGGAAGATTGGACCACCGCGAAGCGCGCGCTGGACCTGGGTTTCTATCTGTCTTTTTCGGGCATTCTGACCTACAAAACGGCGGCCGATCTGCGCGAAACGGCCCGCAAGGCCCCGCTGGACCGCATTTTGATCGAGACCGATGCGCCGTATCTTGCCCCCGTCCCCCATCGGGGCAAGTCCAACACACCCATTTACGTGGCCCATACCGCTCAGGTGCTGGCCGATGTTCGGGGCGAGTCGATCGACGCCGTTGCGTTCTACACCGATGACAATGCCCGCCGTTGGTTGAACCTGTCCGTTTGATGAACGAATTTGCGCTGATTCGTCGATACTTTCAGCGCGACTGTGCCGACCCGGCGGTACTCTTGGGCGTTGGCGATGATTGCGCCCTGTTGAAACTCCCGGCGGATGAGATTCTGTTGGTCAGCACCGATTTGCTGGTGGCGGGGCGCCATTTCCCGATGGATACGGCGCCTTTTGATATCGGCCACAAGGCGTTGGCGGTCAATCTGTCCGATCTGGCCGCCATGGGCGCGCGGCCCTTGGGCGTTACGCTGGGCCTGGCCTTGCCCAAAGCAGACGCCGACTGGCTCGCAGGCTTTGCCGAGGGTTTTCATGCCCTTGCGGCGGAATGCGGCGTGTGCCTGGTGGGTGGCGACACGGTGGCCAGCCCGCAGTTGACGATTGCCGTGACCGTGCTGGGTGCGGGGCAGGCCGGCCGGATACTTCGTCGCGATGCGGCAAAACCAGGGGATCTGATTGCCGTTACGGGCACACTGGGCGATGCGGGTTTGGGCTTGCGGGCCGTGATGACTCCCGAGCGCGTGCCCGCGGTGTTGCCACGCGATGAACTCGATTTTTTAGTGGCTCGCTTGAATCGCCCCAGTCCGCGTCTTGCCGAAGGGCAGCGGCTGTCCGTGTTCGCGCATGCTGCGATCGATATCTCCGATGGTCTGGTTCAGGATCTGACGCATATCCTGGATGCCAGCGGGGTGGGCGCCGAAATTGATGCGACAAGGATCCCGCTGTCAGCGGCTGCGCGCAACTGGTTGCAGGCCGACCCCACGCTCGACACCTTGCCGCTGACGGCGGGTGACGATTACGAGCTGCTGTTCACCCTGGACCCCGCGCACTGGGATCAAGTAGATTTTCCGGCGACCGTGATCGGGTCCATCCGCGCCGAGCCGGGACTGGTGATCCGTGATGCTGCAGGCAATCCGCTGACACTGTCGCAGGGCGGGTTCGATCATTTCGCCGGCCCCACGGCCTAAAGGGTCACCGCCTCATGTCGAATAAAAACAAACCTATCCCGAATCTTGCCGCCCGCGTCTGGCGAGATCCTGTGCTCTGGCTGGCCTTCGGTTTCGGATCGGGGCTGGCGCGCTTCGCACCTGGCACCTTCGGCACGTTGCCCGGCATCGGCCTGGCTGTGTTGCTGGGGCTGCTGACCCAGGCAGTCGGCCTGCCCCTGCCTCTGATCGTCCTTGCGACCTTGATCGTGCTGATTCCGATCGGCATCTGGCTCTGTGGCGCTGCCAGCCATCGGCTGGGCGTACACGATCATGGCGGCATCGTCTTCGACGAGATCGTGGGGGTATTGATTCCCTTTTTGCTGGTGCCCATCACCCCATTGAATCTGCTGCTGGCATTTCTGTGGTTCCGGCTCTTCGACATCGTCAAACCCTGGCCCATCCGCTGGCTCGATCGGCATGTGGCCGGCGGCTGGGGCATCATGGTCGATGATCTGCTGGCCGGGGTTTTTGCCCTCGCGGCGGTTTGGGTTACCGTCGCGCTTTTGCCGCACTAGCGGGCGATTTTCCGCCCGAATCTGGAACCGTACGGTTGCCCCATCCCCCCGCCATGTCAGCGCGTTCACCGGCAAGGTGGCCCCGTGAGTGGGCACAATGGCGCAGGCATGGACGGATAGTCCAAGAGAAATCCCACGGCTTGTGTCGAGAAACCCTTGTCCGGTCATGGCAGCATCGCGCCTGGGGGTTTTTGCATGCGGTACCCGGTGTCATATCCGGGTTCGGTGTATGATGAATGCCCGCCAAATTTGATTCATCGAGCCCTATGTCGTCTTCCTTTTCATCGCCTTTCAATCCCTCATTTTCGGCATCAAACGCGCCGAGTGATGCGGAAAAGACATTCGCCAATGTCCGGATGCCGCCGCATTCTCAGGAATCGGAGCAGGCGGTGCTGGGTGGTCTGATGCTTGACCACCTGGCACTGGAAAAGGTGAGCGACATCCTGCAGTCGGAAGATTTTTACCGGGTCGATCATCGCCATATCTACACCGCGATCACCGGTCTGTCGGAGGGCAGCAAGCCCTTCGATGCGGTCATGGTGGCCGAGTGGCTATCCAAGCGTGAATTACTGGAAGAGGCCGGTGGGGTGTCCTACCTGGCAGAATTGGTCGAGGCCGTGCCGACGGCGGCGAACATTGCCGCCTATGCCCTGATGATTCGGGAAAGTTCGGTATTGCGGAAATTGATCGACGTGGGTACCCAGATCGCCCAAATGGGTTACCGGCCGGAAGGTCGTGCCGCGACGGAGGTATTGGATTACGCCGAACGGGAGATCTTTGCGATTGCCGATGAGGGCGAACGCGTCCAGCGCGGGTTCCGGCCCATCAAGGATCTAATGACCGGCGCGATGGACCGGATTGCCGAACTCTTCGAGCGCGAGGATGCCATTACCGGCAATGCCACCGGCTTCAAGGATTTCGACGAGATGACCTCGGGCCTGCAGGCAGGCGATTTGGTCATCGTCGCGGGGCGCCCCTCGATGGGAAAAACCACCTTCGCGATGAATATTGCCGAGCATATTGCCATCTCCGGTGGCAAGGGCGTGGCGGTGTTTTCGATGGAAATGCCCGGTGAACAACTCGCGCTGCGGATGCTGAGCTCGATCGGTCGCGTTGATCAGACCAAGGTGCGGACCGGCCGGTTGGACGATCACGATTGGCACCGGCTGACATCGGCCGTGGGTATTTTGAGCCAGACCGAGATCCATATCGACGATACGCCCGCCCTGTCGCCTAGCGACCTGCGTTCACGGGCGCGTCGTCTGGCGCGAACCTGCGATCTCGGCGTGATCGTGGTCGATTACCTGCAGCTCATGCAGGTGCCCGGTACCAAGGAAAACCGCACGAACGAAATTTCCGAAATCTCCCGGTCGCTCAAGGCAATCGCGAAGGAACTCAATGTGCCCGTCGTGGCGCTCTCGCAGCTCAACCGCTCTCTGGAGCAACGGCCCAACAAGCGGCCGGTGATGTCGGATCTGCGCGAATCGGGCGCGATCGAGCAGGATGCCGACGTGATTGTGTTCATTTATCGCGACGAGGTCTATGACAAGGACTCCCCGCACAAGGGGATGGCCGAGATTATTATCGGCAAGCAGCGTAACGGCCCGATCGGCAGCCTGATTCTCACCTTCCGTGGCCAGAACACCCGCTTCGAGGATTACATTCCCAGCGATGTCATGCCCGAAAGCTATCTTGGGCATGATGACACTCGTCGCTTGAGCACTGGACCATCGTCGAAGAATCTTAATCGTCTTCCAAATGAGTAATGTTGGCTTTGAGTAAGATGCGGCGAGCGGAGCTGCGGATTGATCTTTCCGCCCTGCGCCACAATGCCGAGATCGCCCGGCGGGCCGCCGGTGAACGAAAGATTCTGGCGGCGGTCAAGGCCGATGGCTACGGCCATGGCATGAGCACGGTGGCACAGGCCCTGCGTGAATCGGTGGATGGCCTGATGGTGGCGACGCTGGGGGAGGGCGAGGTGCTGCGGCAGGCGGGCGTCACTCAGCGGATCATCGTGTTGCAGGGCGTGATGGGCCAGGCCGAGGCTCGGCGGGCGGCTCAGCGATTTCTGGAGCCGGTGTTTCATCATGTCAGTCAGATCGACGCCGTCGGCACCGTGGGTTTCGGCCTGCCGCTGACGATCTGGATCAAGCTCGACAGCGGCATGCATCGCGTCGGATTCACCCCGTCGGAATTTCACGACGCCTATACGCGATTGAGCCGCCTGCGCGGTGTTCGCCCCAACCCCGCCGTGTTGACCCATTTCGCCCGTGCCGACGAGCCGGATCGCCATCCCACCGAACGACAGATTCAGGTGTTCAACACCTCCCTGGATACGCTGGACAGCTTCGCAGGCGAAACTAGCCTCTGCAATTCGGCCGGCCTGCTCGCCTTCCCCGAGGCGGGCGGCGACTGGGTTCGGCCGGGCATCATGCTCTATGGTGGCAATCCCTTTGTGACCGGTACCGCAGCGGATCATGGGCTGCGCCCCGTGATGACCCTCACCACCCGTCTGATTGCCATTCGTCACGTCGCCCATGGCGAGGCCGTGGGCTATGGTGGCCGGTTTGTGGCGCCCGAAGCCATGCCCGTCGGTGTGGCGGCGATCGGTTATGGCGACGGCTATCCCCGTCATGCGCCGGACGGCACGCCCATTCTCGTCAATGGTCAGCGTGCCGCCGTGATCGGCCGGGTATCGATGGACCTCGTGACCATCGACCTGCGCGGTATTACGGCTCAGGTGGGTGATGAAATCGAGTGCTGGGGGACGCAGTTGCCGATCGACGAAGTCGCGGCATCATCCGGAACCATCAGCTATGAACTGATGTGCCAGATGAGCGGTCGGGTACATCGGATGGTTACCGACTAACGCACATCAATCGATGTAACGAAAAGGCCAGGGTTTCCCCTGGCCTTTTGTCTATCTACCGTCGGGCGCTCGATCAGCGCATTCGACGCTCAGACTCCCAATTAGTCGTCTTGTTGCCCGTGCTCATGGCGATCTTCGGCTTCATGCCGTTGGCCTCGGTCATGATCGAAATTGAACAGACTCATCAAATCGCCGATGGCCGGCCGGTTGCTCGGTACGTACGGGTCGCTTCTGCTGGCGACAGGGTCGGGCAGATTGTCGCGGCTACGCGCCGAGAGCGGCTTGAGATGCCAGTTCTTCTCGATGAATTTCAGGATCGATGCATGGTCGTTGTACACGTGGTCCACATGGCCCTTCTTGGCGAAGGGGGAAACCACGATCAACGGAATCCGCGTGCCGTCACCGAAGAAATCGATGGGTTGGATATAGCCGGAATCGTAATACCCGCCGCCTTCATCGGTCGTGATAATGATCGCGGTTGACGCCCAGGCCTGCTTGTCACTCTTCACGCGCTGGATGATGTTCGCCACGAAATTCTCGAAATCAGGCATGGTCGCGTTGGCCGGGTGGCCTGCCTTGCTTTCGAAGGGGCGGATAAAGGAAACGGCTGGCAGCGTGCTGACGTTGGTGACGTCCTTGTAGAACTGCGTGACATCCTGAAGGTTGTCCTTCAACGAGGTGGTCATGATGCTCTTGAACCCCGTCAGCGGGTCGCAGATGCTGCAGTACTCGTTGGTTGTCGTCACGCCGTCATTGCGCCCGCCGCTATACCACTTCCAGGAAACACCCTTGGCCGAGAGCGCATCGGCAATGGTCGGGATGGTCTGTGGCGGCAAGGTGAACTGATCCGCGCCCAACGGCTTGGCCGTGCCGTCCGCCGTATAACCCAGGCCGTAGTTGTTCAGCAGATAAAAAGTGCTGGGCGCGCAGTTGCCGTGATTGAAGGCCTTGCCCGGTAACGAGTTGATGTAATCCATGATGGGTGCGACACCCGGTTGATTGATATCTGCACAGTTCACATACGAACCGCCGCGGTAGCCATCCTGCGTGTAGAAGTTATTGGTGCCAGGCTGTGGGTTGGGGTTTTCGATCTGGTTCGCGGGCGGCATATCGGGCATACCATTCATCGTATGGTAGGCCACGTCGCCGGTGACGATCGCAATGAAGTTGGAGCCGGTGCCCCCCATGATGGCCTGGTGATAGTTGTCGCTGATCGCGTAGTGATCGGCCATGGCCTTGAAGACCGGCGCATCACCCGTACTCATGTTGTAGAAGCCCATGGCTTCGCCGCCCTGGAACGTATTGCCTGGGGTGGGTGCGGGGGCGCTATTTTGCGGCCCAATGCCGACAGTCAGATCCGCCCATGCGAACAGATCGTTTTTGCCCTTGTCATACTGTTGCCACATCTGAAAGAAGCGATGCATCGGATCGCCGGTATGGGCGTCATAGGATACATACTTGGTGATCTGGAACGGGCCATTGGGCAGGTCGGCCGGGAATCGGGCATCCGCGACGCGCGGGGGCTGGCCCGTGGCGTAGGTGGTGGCGGGTTGCGGAAGGTGCGCGTAGGGTCCGGCCAGAACCGGGTCGATTTCATATTGGGTCAGGTCGGACGCCTGTTGCTGGGCGCCCTTGTCGAAATTGGGGCCCGGCGTTCCGTCGGCATTGATGATGCCTTCGGATAACAGGTTGTCGATGGTTTGGCCATGGTGCGGCTGGTACGCGCCAAAGAGGTTATCAAAAGTATGGTTTTCACCGATGATCACGATCACGTGTTTGATCGGCGTTCGGGTCTGAACGCGATTCTGCATATCTTCCTGCTCGCCGTGGTTATCCATGGCGAGGGCGGCAGTAGTCTGCCCGATCAGGGCAAGGCTCAATGCCAATACCGATAATTTAGGCCAAATAGTCGTCTTCATTAGGCGCTCCTCATGGTGTCTGTTCAATGATCGAAATTCATGATCGACGAGCCTAAGTACGCCCACGAAGGGGATTAGGCTCCCTTTGCACTTGCAAGGTAAAGGCACGGGTTTCATGCGTGCAAAATCGATCCTGAACCGGTCGGATGACAGAACTGTGATGAACGCATGAAGTATTATTGATGCTTTTATTACAAAGCCTTACATGTTGCATGCGGCTGCCATTGTCTTGAGTTTGGCCGGTGCTTTTGAATTGGAATGGTGCAAGGCGAAAGGCGACGATGACTGTACCGGGTGCATGCAGTCATGATCCGTCCAGTGATGACGGTGTCTCATCGGGTGGACTCTGCACGGTACGAAGGTTTAAATAGACACAAGAGTCGCGTTTCCACCGCGTCAATTGCGGCACAATAGGAAATCATCAACTAAGAAGGGATGTGCCCGACGAGCCGCACTGTGGATTGGATGACGATGAGCAACTCGTTTCCATCTGGCACTTCTTTATGACAAATCATCAACGACTGTTTAGCGGGGAGATCGTCATGCAGGTACTGGTGTTTCAGCACGAACCGTTTGAAGGACTCGGTGCCATGGCACCCTGGCTCAAGGCTCAAGGCGCTCAGGTGCGCATATTGCCCCAGTTTGAACCGCACGACGAGGTGCTCCCCGATCCGGAGAGCCTGGATTTGATTGTCCTGCTCGGCGGGCCAATGAGCGTACACGAGACAACCATCCATCCTTGGCTTCTCGGCGAGAAACGATATATTCGACAGGCCCTGGATAAGGGGCGCCCGATGCTGGGGGTCTGCCTCGGCGCTCAACTTATTGCCGAACAACTCGGTGCGGCGATCAGTAAAAATCAGCACGGCGAAATTGGCTGGTGGCCGATCCACTGGACCGACGAGGCGCATACCATCTGGCCTCAAGCCAAATCACCTACTCGTGTCTATCACTGGCATGGGGAAACCTTTGATCTCCCCAAGGGCGCAGAGCGTCTGGCAACCAGCGCCGCGTGTGCGAATCAGGGTTTTAGGTACGGCGAATGCGTCGTCGGACTGCAATTCCACCTGGAAATGACCAAGGGTACGGTCGAGGATCTGATCATTCATGGGGGGCATGAGCTTGTCACCGCCCCATTTATTGCTGATGAGAACACACAGTTACACGAACCCGCGAGCAGCTATTTGCAGAACCAGGCGTTAATGGCGGAATTATTGGGTTTTTTGACCAAATCCTGTCGTTCGGACTAGGAAATGATTGACTGAGTGAGGGATGTGCTCGCGTCCGATGGAATCCCGTCACTTGGTGACGGGTGGTTCTCAATAGTCGATCAGGGCGCCAACGGTGCGGCGGGGTCGATCAGCGTGAGCCAGTGGACCACACGCAGCGGCGTACCGCTTTCCAGATGCGTTTGGCAACCGATATTGGCGGTGGCGATCAGTTCGGGCTTGCCGGTTTCGAGCGCCTGCACTTTCTGTTGCTTGAGCTGGCCGGAGAGTTCTGGCTGAAAAATGGAGTAGGTGCCGGCTGAGCCGCAGCACAGATGGGCATCGGGCACGGGCGTGAGGGCGAAGCCCAGTCCAGCGAGCATTTTCTCGGTTTTGCCCTTGAGTTTTTGCCCGTGTTGCAGGGTGCAGGGCGGGTGGAAGGCAATTCGCCGGGCATGCCGCGGTTTGAGTGCCGCCAGGCGATCGGGCTGCTCGTTCAGCAGGATTTCGATTGGATCGCGGGCCAGCGCCGAAATCTTCTCGGCCTTGCGGGCATAGGCCGGATCACCGGCCAGGACATGGCCGTAATCCTTGATTTGCACGCCACAACCGCTGGCGGTCACCACAATCGCTTCCGCACCGGCCGCCACCAGCGGCCACCAGGCGTCGATATTGCGCCGCATGGTTGTTTTGGCGGCTTCTTCGGCGTTCATGTGCTGCTCGATGGCGCCGCAGCAACCGGCACTGGGCGCTGCTACGAGGCTGATGCCGATGGCATCGAACACGCGGCGGGCCGCGGCGTTGATGTCGGGCGACAACGCGGGTTGTACGCACCCTTCGAGCACGATCATCTGGCGGCTATGTCGGGCCGTCGGTAACTCGCCCGGCATACGCGGGGCGGGAATGCGGCTTTGGAGCGCGGTCGGCAAGAGGGGCCGAACACGCTGTGCCGAACTCAGCGCCAGCTTGAACAGACGCGGCGAAAGCAGCCCGAACCGCACAACACGGCGGTAGAGGCGGTCGAGCGGCGCACGGGGGGCTTGCGCTTCCACTTCAGCCCGACCGATATCCACAAGCTTTCCGTATTCAACGCCGGCGGGGCAGGTGGTTTCACAGTTCCGGCAGGTGAGGCAGCGGTCCAGATGCGTGCGGGTGGTGGCGGTCGCCGGGGCACCTTCGAGCATCTGCTTGATCAGGTAGATACGCCCGCGGGGGCCGTCATCCTCGTTCCCCAGGAGTTGGTAGGTCGGGCAGGTGGCGTTGCAGAAACCGCAATGCACGCAGGAGCGCAGGATGCGTTCGGCTTCAATGCCTTTGGGGGTGTTGATTAAATCGGGGCGTAGATTGGTTTGCATACACTGACCTATAGCTCGGTAAACAGGCGTCCGGCATTGAAGATGCCCTTGGGGTCCAGCGCGATTTTGATGCGCTGGTGCAAGGCGTGGAGCGGTGCGGGCAGCGGGGTGAATGGGGATACCTGCCGAGCGCCTGTTGCTTGCGCGCTCGGACGAAACAGGGTTGCATGGCCACCTGCGGCCGTGGTCTGAGGGCGAATGTCTGCTTCCCGGCCCGAGGGCAGCCTGAACCAGCGCTGCTGTCCGCCCCAATCGAAGAGTTGCGGCGCATCGGGTAGTGCCTCCACGGGGGCGGTGAGGGGCACGACGGTGCGCCACAGATCGGGTTCGCCGGGCTGGAAAAATTCAAGTTGGTGGTCGCGTAGAGCCTGCCAATAAGTCGATGCAGTCGCTTCCGCCAAGGTATCGCCGCCGATCCGCAGGGCGGCCTTGTGTACCGCGCTCTGGGCACCTGCCAGCCGGACATGCAGTTGCCCATCATGGAAACTTGCCGCCGTAATCGGCAGGGCGGTCTGGTTCCATTCGGCAAACCAGCGAAGCGCCTGTTCGGTTGTGGTGGCCACGACCTGAGTTTGGTGCACGCGCGGCAGGGGCATGACGCGGATCGAGATTTCCAGCAGAACCCCCAGGGTGCCGAACGCCCCGGCCATCAGGCGTGACACATCATAGCCGGCGACGTTTTTCATGACCTGGCCGCCGAACTTCAGGATTTCACCTTGGCCGTTGATGAGCGTGACCCCGAGCACCGCATCGCGCACTGCACCCTGCCAGGGCCGGGCCGGGCCGGACAAACCACTCGCGATGGCGCCGCCCAGCGTTCCCTTGCCACCGAATTGCGGCGGGTCGAACGGCAGCATCTGCCCGGATGCGGACAAAATCTGTTTGATCTCGGCCAAGGGCGTGCCGGCGCGCGCGGTCAGCACCAGCTCGGCCGGTTCGTAATCGAGAATGCCGCAATGTGGGACGAGGTCGAGTACGTCGGCCCCGTGGTCGGTGGTGCCGCTGGCGCTATCGGCAGATTGCTGGCCGCCAAGAAACGCCTTACTGCCACTGCCCACAATCGTGAGTGCTGTGCCCTGGTGGCAGGCGCTCTGGACGCGTTCGGCGAGTAAGGGGCTGATGTCTTGATCGGTCACGGGGGGCGCCTCTTAAAACCGCGGTAAATCGGGGTGCGGCAGATGGTTGTGATGCACATGCATCGCACCGAATTCCGCACAGCGTTGCAGGGTGGGTACGGCCTTGCCGGGATTGAGCAGGCCCTGCGGATCGAAGGCGGCCTTGAGGGCGTAGAACTGAATCAGTTCCTGGGGCTTGAACTGCGCGCACATGGGGGCGAGTTTCTCCACGCCCACGCCATGTTCGCCAGTCACACTACCGCCCACCGCCACGCATAGGGTCAGGATGCGCTCGCCGAAGGCTTCAGCCTGGTCGAGTTCACCGGGCTTGTTGGCATCGAACAGAATCAGCGGATGCAGATTGCCATCGCCCGCATGGAAGACGTTGGCGACTTTCAGACCGAACTCGCGGCTCATGTCATCGATTTGCGTGAGAACAGAGGCGAGCATGCGTCGCGGAATGGTGCCGTCCATGCAGTAATAATCGGGCGACAGGCGGCCCACGGAGGAGAAGGCGGCTTTGCGACCGGCCCAGAAACGGGCACGTTCCTCGGCATCGCGGGCGATCCACAGGCCGCTCGCACCGGCGCGTTGCACCACCGCCTCGACTTCGGCCAACAGTTCGTCGACTTCCTCGGTCGTGCCGTCGAGTTCGCAGAGCAGAATGGCGGCCGCCTCGGTGGGGTAGCCCGCATGCACAAAGGCTTCTGCCGCGCGGATGGCGTTGTTGTCCATCATTTCCAGCCCGGCGGGGATGATGCCCGCCGCGATAATATCGGCGACGGCCTGTCCCGCGCTTTCCAGGTTATCGAACGCGGCCATCAGTACTTTGGCGCACTCGGGCACCGGAAGCAGGCGCACCAACACTTCGACCATGACGCCCAACATGCCTTCGGAACCGTTCATCAGGGCGAGGATGTCGTAGCCGGAACTATCGAGCGTGGAACCGCCGACCGTGATCTTCTCGCCATCGATCGTGATGAAGGTGACTTCCAATACGTTATGCACCGTCAGACCGTATTTGAGGCAATGCACGCCGCCGGAGTTCTCCGCCACATTCCCGCCGATGGTGCAGGCGATTTGCGAGGAAGGGTCCGGTGCGTAGTACAGACCATAGGGCGCAGCGGCTTCGGAAATGGCCAGATTACGTACACCAGGCTGGACGCGTGCCGTGCGGTTGACCGAGTCGATATGCAGAATCTGCTTGAATTTCGCCAGGCTCAGCAGCAGGCCGTCGGCACTGGGCAGCGCGCCGCCGGAAAGCCCGGTGCCCGCGCCGCGTGCCACCACGGGCACGTTCAGCTCGGCGCAGATCCGCAGAACTGCCTGAATCTGATCGATCGATTCGGGCAGTGCCACCACGGCGGGCATCCGTCGAATGGCCGAGAGGCCGTCGCACTCGAACGGTTTCATGGCTTCGGTGGTCGTCAGCAGGGCGGCATCAGGCAAGACGGTGCGTAACCGACGAATCAGCACATCAAGGCGTTCGGCGCTCAGCGGTGTCGATTCGGCGGCGAGTTCGGCAACGATACTCATGGTCGATTTCCTGGTGGATTTCCTGGTGGATTTCTTGGTGGATTTCTTGGTGGATTTCTTGGCGAGACGCGGATCAGGCGCCGCGCAAACGACGGCAGGCTTCGGCGACCGCGAATTGGTCGCCCACGTTACCGGGGAAAATTACCACCGGCAGCATCGGGAAGCGCGGGTGATCGGCCGGGCAGCGCACCACCGAGCAGCCCGTCAGGATCTGGCCCAGCACGCGGGATGCCTTGAGATTCAGCCCCGTGGAGAGGACATCATTCGAGGTAATCCCCCCTTTGCTGATCAGCCAGCCGAGTTCTTTCGGCAAACCGGCCACAATTTTCATCAGCGTGGCCGATACCCGTTCGCCAAAGGCGAGCCGGGCTGCCTGATCGGCGAAGGTCTTTTCGGCGCGGCTCGTGAAGATGACCGAGGTCTTGCCGGCGGCAAACGCCTTTTCGGCAGCGGCCAGCACATCGGCCACCAAGGCGGCGTTATCGGCGTCGATGCGTTCGATATCGACCTCGATGGGCGCAATGTTCGGTTCCTTGAGCAATTCAGCGAGCTGCTCACTGGTTTTCTTGACGTGCGAACCCACCACGACGGCGCCCGGTTTGCCACCGCGCACGAAACGGTGCATCGATGTTGCGGCGATCGGTTGGGGCGGCAGAGCGGCCAGTGCGGTAAGCAGGCTGGCTGCGCTGCGGAACAGAAAACGCTTGCCGGTGGCGGCCACGGCCATCACGTCGCGGGCGAAGCGGTTCAGGTCATCCTGGGTTTCGGCATCGACCACGGCGCAGGCATTGCCGGTCAGGGCGGTGAGCTTGGGCTGGATATCCCCGCCGCGAATCTCGTCCAACACAAAACGCGTGACTTCGCTGGCCGGAATACGCCCGGCGGTTTTCTCGGCCACATAATCGGGCAGATAGCTGGTGCTGTAGCCGAAGACCGAATCACGGGCGAATTCGGTTTCGTGCGTGGGCACCGGCTTGCCGTCCACCAGCAGATAATGCTGGCTGTTGCGGGTGATGCGTCCGGCTTCGATAAAGGCCGGCACCAGGAAATGGGCGTCGAACGGCCCGAGTTCTTCGGCGATCACGTCGGTTTCGACCGGATAATGCCCGCGCAGGGTGGAGTCGGAACGACTCACCAGAATCGGGTTGATGGGGTTGCCCGCATCGGCACGGGTTTTGAGTGCCGCGTTGAGGTTCTGGCAGACCGTACGCGTGACACGTGCAGCACTCGCCGCATCCATGCCTCGGGTGTTGGTGAGCACGAAAAAGAGGGGCGAGCTGTCGTCCAGCGCGTCCAGTAAGGTTGCCTCGTCCCAACGGGTCAGGAGCAGACAGCCGTGCACGGTTTGCGAGCCGGTTGGATCGTCGTCCAGGGCAATGATCTTGGTTTGCACAATGCGTACCTTTCGGAAAAGGCCGCGCCTGCGATGAGCAAGGGCGGCCGATCAATGGGCTTAGAATGCGGCTTTGACGCGCGCGGCGATGTCGGTGCCGGTCATGCCGTTCAGTTCGAACAGTTCCTGCGGGTTGGCGGTGGTTTCACCGCGCTTCCACGAGAACACATCGCGACGTGCCGCACGGCTGCGCAGCAGGATCGGTTCCAGCGGCGCGGAAGAACCGCCGCTCACCGCGACGACCATGTCGCCATCGAACAGAGCGTTGAAGTCCGCATCGCTCATAAAGTCGTTGTTGGACTCAGGCACGGTGTCCCAGGCCACATCGGTCGGACGATAGAGCTGGCGGGGGTTGGCGGCGGCAACGATGCGCACCTTGAACCCGGCCTGTTCCAGTTCGGTCTTGGCGGCGAATACCGGCAGGAAGACCA
>JAGXHU010000041.1 GCA_024636015.1 Halothiobacillus sp. | reverse complement strand
TCTCTCTGCCGCGCTAACCCTGGCCTGTGCCCCAGCGAGTCATGCCGCACCGGTCACGCCGATCCACCATGTCGTGCTCATCAGTATCGATGGGCTGCATGCCTTCGATTTGCGCCACTTTATCAAGACACATCCGCATTCAACCCTGGCAAATCTTGCCCGACACGGCGTGGAATACAGCCAGGATTTCACCCCGGCACCGGCCGATTCCTTTCCGGGCCTGATGGCCCTGACGACGGGCGGTACGCCCGGACAAACCGGTATTTATTATGACGTGAGTTACGACCGGGCGCTCTCGCCGCCGGGCAGCACCTGCCAGACACTTGGCACGACCGTTACCTACGACGAAGCCGTCGACGGACCCGGTGCCGCCGCTGGTCTGCCATCCATCAACGCCGATCTGCTGCCTCGCGATCCGCGAAAAAACTGCAGCCCGGTCTACCCGCACAGCTATCTGCGCGTCAACACGATCTTCAATGTGGTGCGCGATGCCGGGGGCTATACGGCCTGGATCGACAAACACCCGGTCTACGAAATTGTCGAAGGCCCGAATGGCGAAGGCGTGAACGATCTGTATACGCCGGAAATCGGTGAAGATGCCGAAGGCAACCTGACGAAAGGCACGGACAAAATCACCGCCTCCATCAGTCGCACCGAGCACTATGACGACCACAAGATGGATGCGCTCCTCAACGAGATGCGTGGCCATACCCATGACGGTAAGTCGCCGGCCCCCGTCCCAACACTGGCGGGATTGAACCTGCAGGCGGTGAATGTCGGACAGAAAAAGGCAGGCTATCTCAATGCCCAAGGAACGCCGACACCGGCACTCAATGGCGCGATCGAGAACTGTGACCACCAGATCGGCCGGCTGATGGATACCCTGAAGGCACAGCATCTGCAGTCGGACACGCTCGTCATCGTGACCGCGAAACACGGTAATGGCCCGATTGCACCGCATCTTGCGCGGCGCCTCGATCGGACCCTGCTTGCACGCCAGATCGACGCGGCCGCCCCCGGCGCCCTCGCACAGATCACCACGGATCTCGGTGCCCTGATCTGGCTGCATCAGGCCAGAGACACTTCCGAGGTCGTTCATGCTCTGGAGCAGAACAGGAAGCAGCTGGGTATCAAAACCGTACTGTCCGGCAATGCCCTGCGCCACCACTTTCGTGTTGCGGCAGGCGACGACCGTATCCCGGATATCATCGTCATCCCGCAACCCGGTGTAATTTACGTCAAGGCGGGGGATCACAAACTCGCGGAACACGGCGGCTGGAGTGACCACGACCGTCATGTGGCCCTGCTGATTGCCAATCCCCATTTGCATCACCAAGGGATCGTGGTCAGGCGAAAAGTCGCCGCCACCCAAGTCGCCCCCACTATTCTGGCCGCGCTTGGCTTGAATCCCGATGCCTTGCAGGCAGTCGCAACCAGCCACATCACGGTACTGCCCGACAGCCGTATGATCCCTTCGCACTAATCCGTATAAACAGAAAGGCCCACAAACGTGGGCCTTTCTGGCAATCAAATTATTTTTTCCTGTGCTCCTGCAGTACCCCGCTGACGACTGCTTCAGCAACTGGATCATCGATCACCCCTGAGTTTTGACACCCGCCTCTTCAACACCAACCGAACCATTGGCCTGCCTGGCCTCGGCACGGACATGGCGTTTTTTCTCGGGTAGGTTTTCATAGAGCCGCTCGCGCAGCTCGATGAAAAACGCCTCAACCTGTGAAATCGGAACCCCGTCAACACGAGCAATGGTCCGTTCGTAGATTTTTTCGGAGCTTTTGCGAATTTCGTCGATCAAAGGCCAGGCATGCTGCGTGAGGTGAATGATCTTGCAACGGCGATCCGTAGAACAATGTTTCCGTTCGACCCAGTTGTCTTTCGACAACCGATCCAGCATTGCAACTAGCGAGGGACCCTCGATCCCCAACTCATCAGCCAGTTCGGACTGGATCATGCCATCCGGATGCAGGGCCAGAATGGCCAACGTGCGCCATTTTGCCTGGCTCAAGCCATGATGCGCCAATTCATTGTCCATGATCTGCCGCCACAGCTGCGTCACGCGCAACATGAGGATCGGCATACGGTTTTCAGCGCAGATATCAAACTCGGGTTTTGGCATAGGAATAATACTTCATGATGCAAACTATTAATCATATTAACTTAATTTCAGCGCTTTGCCGAATCAGATGTATTTACACGACCAAAAAAAATGACCATCGGCATTTACTCGCCAAGTGGTCATTGATTGGAACGATCAGCTGACTCGGTGTTAATGGCGCTCTGTCTCAGTCGGCAAAGATCACATCCGCAGTCACACCTGCGCCTTTGGCCATTTGTTTGAGATGCCGAACGGCCTCCAGTTGAATCTGGCGCACCCGTTCACGCGTCACACCCAGCACAGTGCCGACTTCTTCCAGTGTCTGGGTGTCATAGCCCCGCAACCCGAAACGGCGCAGCACGACTTCGCGCTGTTTGCTTTCCAGCTTGCCAAGCAACTGATCGAGCAGGTTATGAACCCCTTTATCTTGCAGCAACTCATCCGGACGATTGCTGTCTTCATCCGGCACCAAATCCAGCAGGGAAAACTCGCCTTCTCCCTTCAATGGACGATCAAAAGAAGATTGACGTTCGTTGTAGGCCATGATCCGCAGCACATCGGTCACCGGCTTGTCGAGATGCTCCGCAATCTGCTCAGCCGTTACTTCGGAGTTCTGATGTTGCGCCAGCTTTCTTGCAACACGATTGTAGCTGTGCACTTCTTTCACGACGTGCACTGGTAACCGGACCGTTCGGGCCTGATTCATCAATCCACGCTCGATGGTCTGACGAATCCACCAAGTGGCATAGGTTGAAAAACGGAATCCGCGCTCAGGATCAAATTTCTCTACCGCCCGCATCAGGCCAAGATTGCCTTCTTCGATCAGATCCAGCAAATCCAGACCTCGATTGAGGTAGCGGCGCGCAATTTTGATCACCAAACGCAGGTTGCAGACGATCATTTTTTGTCGAGCGGATTCGTCGCCGGCCTGTGCCTTGCGTGAATACAGAACCTCTTCCTCAGCCGTCAGCAGACGTTCGGTTTCGACATCACGCAAATACAACCGAACCGGATCGGGCGATTCCGAATCATCGGCGCTAAACGTCTGCGCGAAATCGGGCGTTTCCACATCGACAACTTCTACCTCTGCATCCGCCAGCTCCAGAGAAGCTGACTCATCCACATCAGGAACGTCCCGACCATCGGGAACCAGATCCTCGGTTTCAGGATGTTTCGCCCTCGTATTGAATCGGGTGGGCGCGTTCTGTTGAATTTTCGGAGGGGCTATGCGTGCCATGGACTGATCCTCGCTTCTGGGGGCGTGATACCCAAGTAAAGTTCTCGTATAACCTTTGCACAATAAAAAGAGGGTTTCAAGAGCGGGCTCCTGCTATTTGACCTAAACATAGGCCGCAAAAGAGGAAAAACGATTAACAGCCTATCTAACTGTACAAGTTATGTACATGAGATGGTTTGCTTGGGTAAAAGTTCGCTGGCTTTGCAAACTTTCCCGTCAACCCCACGAATGGGCGAGGCGACAGACGCATGACAACAGAGATTTTCGTCAGAAAGAGGAACGGAAGAAGTTCAACGCTTGGGTAGGTAGAGCAACGGATCGACCGGCTTGCCATCACGGCGAATCTGGAACAGCAGACTGCCCGTTTTGTCGAGCGCCCGGCCATCGCGACGCCCCATGAGCGCGACCCGCTGCCCCGCCTTCACCTGATCGCCTTCCTTGACCAGCAGCTTCTGATTGTAGCCATAGGCCGACAGCCAGGTGCCGTCATATTTGATAATCAACAAATTTCCATAACCGGGCAAGCCATTTCCCGCATAAACAACTTCGCCCGAGGTGCTGGCATGAACCGGATCACCGAGCGCACCAGCAATAATCAATCCCTTTTGGAGGTTCGATCCGTCGATAAACCGACTCTCAACCTTGCCCTGCGCTGGCCACTGCCAATGCAGGGCGCCGTTTCCAGTCACAGCCGGCGAAGGTGCGGTGGCATGTGGCAAGTGAACGGCAGCCCCTCGTGATGAGACTATCGACACAGGACCCGCCCGACGGGTCACAGGCCGATGTCCCGTAGCGGGCGCAGTCAAACGCAGTGTCTGCCCAATGCGCAGGCTGCGCGGATCAGCAATGCCATTCCACCGTGCGACATCTCGCCAGTCGAGATCATGCGCCACGGCAATCGAATAGAGGGTATCCCCCGGGCGCACGCTCGTCGTCCCAGCTGCGTCGGATGTCCGTGCATCCCACTGGTTGAAATTTGTACTGCGCGCACAGCCACCGAGGGATATCAGCACCAACATTAATGCGATCAGGCGTAACAACGGCATACTCGGGAGAACGAATGGCTGTCGGCGCACGACGCATCCGTCTCCGCAGTCAGTGCCACGAGGCTTTCGAAACCTGCCAGACAACGATTGCGCCTACCAGCACGGCAACGGTGATCCAGCCCAACCATTCAATGTATTTGCGCAGTTTCGGTTCGATTCTTGGACCAGCCCAGGCGATCAATCCGGCCACCAAAAAGAAGCGCCCGCCTCGACCCAGCACGGATGCCGCAAACACCAGCGCGGGATTCATCGTCAGTGCGCCGGCCGTGATGGTGAATACCTTATAGGGAATCGGCGAGAAACCCGCAACCAGCACCGCCCAGAATCCCCAGCGGTCGAAGGCATGACGAGCCGCTTCCAGCGCATGACCATAACCCCACTTCACCAGGTAGGGTGTCAGTGCATCAATCGCCAGCCAACCGATCAAGTATCCGAACATCCCGCCGATGGCCGAGGCCATTGTCGCCAGCAGGGCCAGTTTCCACCACGCCTTGGGCTTGGCCATCGTCATGGGGATCAGCATCACATCCGGCGGAATCGGGAAAAACGAAGCCTCCGCGAAACTCAGTCCGCCCAGCGCCCAAGGCGCGCGGCGGTGTGCCGACCAGATCAACACGCGGTCATACAACGATCCAAACAGCCTCAAGACATCTCTCCCGGCAACATGGGCACAAAACTCACTGCATCGAAATACTGGCTGCGAAAATCCTTGTCGGTGCGCGTGATCACCGTCAGGCGCTGCGCTTCGCCCTGCTGCCCAACGGGGACGATCAATCGCGCCCCCACCGACAACTGGGCCTTCAGTTCATCTGGGATCGTCGGGGGCGCGGCCGTGACGAGAATACCGTCAAAAGGCGCCTGAGAGGGCCACCCCTTGAATCCGTCACTGTGCATATAACGGATATTCCCCAAGCCCAGAGCACGGTGTCGTTGCTTGGCAACATCGAGAAAGGCGCCGATCCGTTCAATGGTAAATACCGATGAGACGCAGTGCGCCAGAACAGCCGCCTGATATCCGGAACCCGTTCCGATTTCCAGCACCCGTTTGACGGGAATACCCGCAGCAAGCACGAGTTCGGTCATCCGCGCCACAATATACGGCTGCGACAGGGTCTGTCCTTGGCCGATGGGCAAGGAGCAATCCTCATACACCCGCATTCGCAGGGCTTCATCCACAAATTCCTCGCGTGCAACGGTATTCATCGCCGCCAGCACACTCGGATTGGTAATCCCCTGAGCGCGCAGCCGTTCGACCATCGCCGCCCGCGCCCAGGAATAATCGCGCCGAAACATCCCAATCATCCTTATTTTCTGCTTATTCCGCCAACCAGTGGGATACGGCCGTCATGACACCATGACGTGTCATATCAAACTGAATCGGGGTCACCGAGACATGCCCGGCGGCAACGGCGGCAAAATCGGTGCCCTCG
>JAGXHU010000040.1 GCA_024636015.1 Halothiobacillus sp. | reverse complement strand
GGATCCCTTTTCGATCAGCTCAAAAACGTCGGATTGATCGACGAACAAAAAGCCAAAAAAGCCAAGAAGGTCAAATCCCAGCAATCGCATCTGAATAAAAGTCAGAAGTCGGGTGCGGGTGGTAACAAGATCGACGCGGTGCTGAGCGAAGCAGTCCAGCATGCCGCCGAGGCCGCACAGCTGAAAGTCGAGCGCGATCGCCAGTTGAACCTGGAGCGGCAGCAACAGCTGGCCCGGAAGGCGGCACAGGCGGAAATCCGCCAGGTGATCGAAGCCAATCGCCTGAGTGATACGGCCGGCAATATCGTGTACCGCTTTGTGGACGATAGCGTGGTGAAAACATTGAATGTGAGTGCCGATGTCCATCGCCGGCTGGTTACGGGAAGAGTCCGCATTGCACGATTCGATAGCGACTATGCGCTGATTCCAAATACGGCGGCCGAGAAGGTCGAACAGCGTGATACGAGCGTGCTGATTCCCATGGCCGGTGGTGACGAATCCATCCCCGAAGCGGATCGGGATCACTATGCACAGTTTGAAGTACCAGACGATCTTATCTGGTAGCGCAGGGCGATTCGGTATTCATGCCGACAACGACATGGCCTCGCTCCCTGGCCACCCCTGGGCACCCCTGGGCACCCATGGGTTCTCGCCTCAATGCACGAGGAAAACACGGAACCCGCAATCTTGCCACGCGCTCAGCGCAAAGCCTGAAAGCCCTTTTTAGAGCAGTAACACCTCAGCCAAGCCACTCCTGCGATCAATCGTCAGCGCCAACTCGCAGTATTCCGGCAAAACACTTTGCGGCGTTGGGTCATCCGCGCAACTGCAGCCCGCGATAATACTGGTGTATTGAATGCTGACTTTCACGCGTATCTGATCGTCCTGCGCTTCGCTGCGCAGCACCCGTACCATCATATCGTCATCCAGCGCCACACTGCCTTGTGACAAGGCTTTTTGCAGGGGCAAACCACGCACGCCCAAAGCATGCATGGCCTTGACCAGTTGAGGGGTGAAATCGGTCGTATCCCAAGCGGCGATGGCTGCGGAAAAATGGGTCATGAATGGATGTCTCGCTAAGTCATCTGAAGTGATGTGTCTATGCGGGCGGCACTTGGGGGTAAGTGAATGATGACTCAGAGTTGTTGTGCCACGATTGCCGTAAACGGCATGTGGCTACTGTAAGGGCGGTAATGCGGTATGAACAGCACACCGAATATGCTCGACCTGTTCGACATATTTCTCATCGTACCCAGTTTGCTCAACGCTCTCTAAGATCATCCTTAGATGCTGAATCGAGGTCTGCTCAGTCTGATAATCGCCGTTCTTTTTCGCATCTTCCAGGGCCTTCATATGCTGTTCTGCAAGGTCAAAAACTGACTGCATACCATCCATACTAATCTCCAAGTTTTGAACACTAATTGAGCTAGTTCTCAACCCTTCGGCCCAGCATGCAGGGGTCGATTCTCAGCGGGGTTCACCTTAACCTACACGGCTGGGCACTGTTCTGTCCACTCACCCGTCCAGGCCCCAAAGGTCCCGTGGTTTTTTGCAGCAATGCCCATGCGTGTTGGCGCTGCCACCTCAGAATCGACATCCAGGCGGCAAGAGGATGATTATACGCCATCAATCGACTCGTCCGGCGAAGATGCACACTGATTCATCTAGCATTTCGCTGTTGCGGTGGCCGTTGGTCCTGATCAGTGTCGGTACGTCTATCTAGTCGATGACCCATTAGTGACTTGGCGCGCATGTCTGCAAACTTGGCAAACAACGATCAGACACAAAATCCATGCAAGAAAAAAGCCCCTGAAACTGGTTCGTTGGGGCTTTAATGTCTATTTTCAACTCTCCCGGCAGGAAAGCGAAAACGGTCTGTGGTGCCGGAGAAAGGAGTCGAACCCTCGACCTTCTCATTACGAATGAGCTGCTCTACCAACTGAGCTACACCGGCTTTGTGCGGGGAATTGTCCGGATATCGACCGGAATGTCAACGAACGGGCAGGGTGGTGCTTAGCCGTGGGCCTTGTTCAGTCGCGCCAGGGTTTCCGCTTCCATGGCCTTGAGATCGTCGATTTCTTCGGTGGTGAATCCGGCTGCCAAGCGGCCTGGTTCGTCGTAGGGGCCGCGAATCCGGCCGTGCATATATTCGGTCAGCAGTTCACGAAAGGTGATGCGCGGGTCGAGCTGGCGTTGTTCAGCGCAGTAACGGAACCAGCGGGTTCCAATTTCCACATGACCAATTTCATCCCGGTAAATCACGCCCAGAATATCGACAAGTGACTGATCGCCAATGATGCGCAATTTTTCGGCGATGGCCGGTGTGACGTCCAGACCGCGCGCTTCCAGCACCCGTGGAACGAGGGCCATGCGCACCATGACGTCGTGGTCGGTCGCACAGACGGTTTCCCACAGGCTGTTGTGTGCGGAGAAGTCGCCATACGCACTGCCGTTCTGCGCGAGATAGCCCGCAAGCAGCAAAAAATGTTTGCCTTCTTCGGCGGCGACTAGCAGCCAGTCCCGGTAGAAATCCGTTGGCATGTCATCGAACCGGTAGACGGCATCCAGCGCGATATTGATCGCATTGAATTCGATATGCGCAAAGGCATGAGCCATAGCGTTGCGGCCGGGCTGGGTGTGTGTGATGCGCCGCGGAAGATCGCGGGGTGGTACGAGTACGGGCTTTGTCGGGCGGCCCGGGTCGGGTACGTGCTGGATCGTTTCTTCGGGTGTTGAAAGTGAAGATGGACTCAGGGGCGTATCAAGCACGTCCTGATAAAGTACCGCCGCCCCCTGCGCCTTGGCGACGGGATCAGCGGTCATGAGGAGGTCGAAAGCCCGGGCGCGTATGTTTTGCTGTGGGTTGGTCATGGTGCTTAGAGCGTGATTGCTGCGGTGCGCTGCGTTACGAATGCCTGCAGATCTCGTTCGAATGCGCGATATTGGGCAATAGCCGAACGGCCGGCATCCGTCAGGGTGGCGTGTCCGCCGCCTGCGCCACCAACTTCCTTGATGACATAGGGTAGGGGGCCGAGCTGATTGACTTCCTCGATCAGGGTCCAGGCGCGTTTGTAGGACATATTCAGGGTCTTTGCCGCCTGACTGATGGAGCCCAATTCGTCGATCAATTCCATCAGACGCACTTTGCCGACGCCGAGATAGCTGTGCTGATCTTCTGAAATAAGCCAGAAGCGGGCATGTATCTGGGGGCTGTAGGCATCGCCTGGCAGGCGATCGCGGCGAGATTTTTTCGGCATGGTGTGGTCCTTGATGTCAGGCGGGCATGATAACCGACTCACGCCGCATCGATGAACCATGCCCGACGACGTACGGGGCTGTTACAATTCGGCAAGATTTTTTCTTTCGCATAGACGGGCGGTGAACGGGTATGGAACAGGTTTTAGGCAAATTTTCGCAGGAAGATTTCTTGCGGCATTACTGGCAGAAAAAACCCCTGTTGATTCGGCAGGCGATTCCCGATTTCGTTTCACCACTGAGCCCGGAGGAACTGGCTGGTCTGGCCTGCGAAGAAGACGTACCCGCGCGGTTGGTTATCGAATCGGCTGGCGAACGGCCCTGGATGCTTCGGCACGGGCCTTTTTCCGAAGAGGATTTCACGAGTCTACCGGAAGCGGGCTATTCGCTGCTGGTGACCGATTGCGAAAAGCTGATTCCCGATTTGATGTCGCTGGTGGAACGATTCCGGTTTGTCCCGGATTGGCGCATCGACGATCTGATGATTTCGTATGCCCCTGCGGGCGGTTCCGTCGGCGCGCACATCGACGAATATGATGTGTTTCTGCTGCAGGCGCAGGGTACGCGCCGCTGGATGATCGAGTATCCACCGAAAAACACCGCTTTCGTCCCTGATATCGATATTCGTTTGCTGGAGCAGTTCGATCCGACCGAGGAATGGGTGCTGGAACCTGGCGATATGCTTTATTTGCCACCCGGTGTGCCGCATCACGGCGTAGCGATCGGCGATTGCATGACGTTTTCGATCGGGTTCCGCGCACCCATGCTGAATGAATTGGCCAGCGGCGTGACGGATCGCCTGATCACCCGCATGGATGCGACTGCCCGTTATACCGACCCGGATTTAAAAACATCCACCAATCCTGGGATGCTGGCCACACAGACGCGCACCAAGTTGCGTGAACTGTTGCGCGACGTGCTCAATCAGGATGACGTTGTTCTGGATCAATTGATTGCTGAAACTTTGAGCGAGCGGCCCATCGATCATGCTGGATACTATCCGGATAATGATCCGCTTACGGCTACCGAACTGCGCGATCTGCTCGGTAATGATTCTTTGGATACCCTGATGCGGACTCCGGCGGCGCGTTTGATTTTGCTCGATGGCGGCTCGTCGCCAGCCGTTCTGGCCTACGATGGTCAGAGCCTGCCGTTGGATGAACATAGTTTGCCCTTGGCTCAGATTCTTACCCGCAAAGTGTTCTATGATTCCGCCGAATTGCTGGCAGCTACCGAGCAGCCTGCGGCGGCGGATTTGTTGGCCCTTTTGTACGTGGAAGGAATTTTGCAGTGGCATCCACATCTGCTCGAACAGTAAGCCAATCGATAGATCGACTTCCAGTTGATCAATTATTTCAGTATCTTGTAAACCATACCTGAAATCGTTTTGAGGTGACCCCCGCTATGAATGAGCAATCAAAACTACGTTCTCCGGTCGTGATTGTTGGCCTGGGTGAAATTGGCCAGGTGTTTGCACAGGGCTTTTTGAAGAACAGCCATCCCGTATTGCCGGTTACCCGTCAGCAATCCCTGACTTCGGTGCTTGCATCGGCCTCTGATGCCGCCGCTCTTTTGGTTGCAGTCGCGGAGAAGGATCTGAATACGGTACTTGAACAAGTGCCCGTCGGTTGGCATGACCGGCTGATCCTGATTCAGAACGAGCTGTTGCCGCAGGATTGGACACGTCTCGGTATTGCTCAGCCCACAGTCGCTTCGATCTGGTTTGAAAAAAAGCCCGGCAAGTTCGTGAAGCAGTTGATGCCCAGCCCGGTCTGGGGGCCACTTGCCGACCTGGTCGATACAGCACTTAGTGGTTCGGGACTCGAAGCGCGAATTGTGCAGGATGCCAATGAAATGCTGGAGGAACTGGTGATCAAGAATGTGTACATCCTCACCACCAATATTGCCGGCTTGCAGGTCGGCGGCGATGTGGCTGCGTTATGGCAGGACCATGAAGAACTCGCTCGGGTCATTGCGGACGAAGTGATCTGCATCCAGGAAAAACTGGTTGGACAAATACTGACTCCTGAGCCATTGATCGAGGGCTTGCTGGCTGGATTTGAGGGTGACCCGAGCCATCCCTGCAAGGGCCGGACAGCCGAAGCCCGCCTGCAACGGGCTTTGGTGCAAGCACGGAAATTCAATGTCGCCACGCCCCAGATGGATGCCATCGCGGCTGCCTGCGCGGCTGAATGATGCGGGATCGACTTCTTGGCCGACATCTGCCCTGTGATGACGCGGCCAGTGACGATGTGATCGTCGGAAATAATCGTCTGGGAACGATTCGTTTTACATCGGCAGATGGCATGTGTGCATGGGATTCCGGCAGCCCTTGCCTGATGGTGCCACTCCCCGTATTGGGTGTGACCCAACCCGATGGCAGCGGCGTGAATACGAATAGCGCGGCTTGCTGCGAAGTTCTGCTGACGGATTCAGCGATTCATACCGGTCAAATCGGTGATATCCGATATGCGGTGACGGCTGATTTGCTGTTTGCTGTTCTCACCCGGGAAGAGGGGGGCGATGAACCGGCAGCCTTGCAACGGGCGACAGAGGACGCCTATGCGCAGATCTTCGCGCTGCTGAGTAAACTCGACTATCCCCACGTCTGGCGCTATTGGAATTACATGGCGGAGATCAATGAACCGGCCGATGGCCTTGAACGCTATCGCCAGTTCAATCTCGGCCGCCAGGCGGCGTTCGACACGGCCGGGCGAAACCTCGCCGAGCATGTCACGGCGGCGTGTGCGCTTGGTTTCGGTGCCCCGCAGCAGTCGCCTTCAGCGTTATGCGTGGCGCTATTGGCCGGAAAGACGAAGCCGGTGCCCATTGAGAATCCCCGTCAACTTCGTGCCATGGATTACCCCGCGCAATATGGTCCTCGAAGCCCCCTGTTTTCTCGTGCCGCGCTGGCTCGGCTCGGTGATCAGTCGGTGCTGTTTGTCTCCGGCACGGCTAGTATCGTCGGGCATGAAAGCCTTCACATGGACGATGTCGTGGCACAAACCCGTGAGACACTCACGAATATTGAAGCGATCGTAACGGAAGCCAACCGGCTTTTGAGTGCGAATTCCGGGCCGCCGGCCTTCAATCTTGCCGATCTTTCGTATCGCGTTTATGTGCGGCACGCTGCAGACGTGTCTCAAATTCATGCCGAGATGGTTCGATGGATCGGCGTCCCCGTTTCCGCCTTGTTTCTACAAGCAGATGTCTGCCGGTTAGAGCTGCTGGTTGAAATCGAGATTAGTCCGGCATCTGCCTATCACCGATAAACGCCCCAGGCACGGTTCAACCGCCGCCCTGTTGAAATAAATATGTGACGATATCCTGCTATCGTGCTGTACATCGGCGGTTTATCTGCTAGACCTAATCACTGTCATGGCCATGTTTTTTGGCTGACCTTCCTTGACCGTACTCCGGAGATTTATTAATGACCGATTCGAGCAACGCTGCCATTCAATCCCGTACCATCCCGTACACCCTTGATGGTGTGACCATGCAAGGTGTTCTTGCTGCTGATTCCTCCCAGAAGGGTAAGCGACCGGGTGTGCTGGTGGTTCATGAATGGTGGGGGCGTACGCCGTTTGTCGAAGATCGCGCCCATGCTTTGGCAGAGCTTGGCTATGTCGGTTTTGCGCTTGACCTCTTTGGTGACGCGAAACAGACGGATAACCCGACTGATGCTTCTGCCATGTCTCAAGAGGTGGGTGGGAATCTGCCCCTGTTGACCCAACGTTTTGTGGCGGCGCTGCACGCGCTGAAGTCACAGCCAGAAGTGGACCCCGATAAAATCGCCGTCATCGGCTATTGTTTTGGCGGCACGGTCGCTTTGAGCATGATCCGTCAGGGAATCAATGCCGCCGCTTTGGTAACCTTTCATGCCGGTGTATCGAGTCTGGCGCCGATTGTTCATGAGCCGATCACGACCCCCATTCATATGTTTACTGGCGGGAACGATCCCTTCGTGCCGACCGAACAGGTGATGGCCGTGGAAGACGAAATGAAGAAGGCAGGGGCGAACATTCAGGTCACCATCTATCCGAATGCGCAGCACAGCTTTACCAATCCCGCAGCAACAGCCAAGGGCAAGCAATTCGATCTGCCGCTCGTTTATGATGATGTCCTGGCCAAAGACTCCTGGAACCAGATGCATCAGTTCTTCCGGGAAAAATTTGGGGTTTAAGTTCTTCTGAACGTCGAATAATCCCGAATAACTACCGAAACAGGCGCAATGATTGCGCCTGTTGTCGTTTTAGGGGGATGAGCGGGTCTTGTGATGCCCCGCTCACGCGGAAGGGGGATACCCGGCCTCGGTCAGGACGGCAATCACATCGGACAGGGACAACGCGCTTTCAATGCGTGCGATTTGATGGTCAAGGTCGATCTCTATCCGGGCCGAAGGATCGGCCTGTTGCACTGCCTGCGTCACGCTTTTCTCGCAATGTGTGCAGGTAATGTCTTTAAGTACTAACTCAATCATTCTCACTCCCGGTTAGCAGCGATTCGATTATGCCTTCTCATTATAGGTGGGGTATTCAATGGCGATAATTTCTGCCTTAACCTGCCGTGGTTGGCCTTCATCGGTGGGGAGGTGCAGGGTAATCTCGGCATCCAGACATTTGCCCAGCATGGCGCGGGCTAGCGGGGAGTCAATACTGATCAAGCCTTGGCCGGGGTCAATCTCATCTGGACCGACCAAGCACACGGATTGTTCGCGATCGTCGGCGTAGAGCAGGGTGACCTGTGCGCCGAAATAGACTTTGTTGCGGTCGGTGGGCGGGTCTCGAACGACCTTCAGATCCGCTAATCGCTTAGTCAAATAGCGTATCCGCCGGTCGATTTCCCGCAGACGCTTTTTGCCATAGATGTACTCGGCATTTTCCGAGCGATCGCCGAGTGCGGCAGCCTCGGAAACCGCTTGCACGACGGCCCGTCGCTCCACACGCCATAATTGATCGAGTTCAGCTTCCAGGCGGGCGAAGCCTGCCGCGCTAATCACAGCTGTGCTCAATGTTCGAGCCTCAAGAGGCTGCAGGGTTGCCTTGGCCCGATTGCTTCTTCTGAGCGCCGGCACGTGGCGGTTGAATTGTAATCATGCTGCCCAGCTTGGCTGTCGCGACTGGGGCGGCCGGACTAACGGTCTGCTTGATGCTGCTGACGGCATGATCCAGATCCCGCAGGCGATTGTCCTTGAGTTCGCCGCCCGCTGCCCCCGGATGGCCACCGCCCCGGAAGTACTTGGCAGAAATCGCACCCACATCAACGCCGGGATTGGCGCGCAGGGAGAGTTTACCGTTGCCGCGCACGCTGATCGCGATATCCATCTTCTGGCGGGTTTCCATCATGTCCATGATGACGCCGCGCCAGACATCGTGCGGCCAGTTGAAGAAGATACCGGCGCGATGGCCATCGATATCCACCATGGGGACCGTACTTTCGTCGAGAACGGCGGCAGAAAGCAGGTGGAACTTGTCGTTCAACGGCAATTCCGGATCATCGAAGTCGCTCTTCTCGATTTTCCCCTCGAGGAACTGCTTGCGCAGGTCGTACAAACTGCGCTCGATGGTTTCCAGGTTGTCGCCACGTTCGTGGGCGACGAAGAACTGTTCGATCAGATGGAAACGGTAGGTACGTTTGAGTTCGCGTAGCGGCGGTGCCAGATGATCGTCCTGCATCACAAGGCCCAGGAGATACAGCGCCTTGCGGAATTGGGGTTCTTCCTTGAGCCAGCGATCGGCGCGGTCGACAAAGTTGGCGCGCTCGGCATATTGGGCGCGTTGTGCTTCGGGCAAGAGGTGCGCGACGGATTCATAGGCCAGTTTGGTCGCACAGCGCTCGGTATCCAGGTGGTACCAGCCGAATTTGGCGGCACAGTCGGCGCCGGTTGCATGATGATCCAGCAGCTGCAGGGTGGTGGGCACCTTGAGTTTACGCAAGCGCTTGTCGATCTGTTCAGCCTGATCCAGTGAGAGATTCAGGTCGGTGATCAGCAGGGCGGCGGGTTCGCCCTTTTCCAGAATCTGCTCGACGATTTGATCGATTGCCAGGGGAATATCCCGGTAATCGGCATTGAAAAAAAACGCCTTCAGACCTGAAGCCTTCAGCATGAACTGGGCGCCGTAGCCATCCAGATCGGTATGAGAGAGATGATAAACCCAACCTTCAGGTTGAATGATTTGTGGAGTGGTCATGAAGTCTCGCCGGTGAGGGATCGTGAAAATGAGGGTGTGTGTTCAGCCGCGACGCCAGGTTGTGACGCCCGCACTGTCTTCGAGAATGATGCCGGCAGCCAGAAGTTCGTCACGGATGCGGTCGGATGCGGCAAAATCACGGCTCAAACGCGCAGCGCTGCGTTCGGCAATTTTCTGCTCAATCGCTGCATTATCCAGACCTTCGTGATGATTTTCCACTGGCGCCCAGCGCAGGAAATGATCCGGCTCCTGCAGTCCGAGGTTCAGTATACGACCCATGGCCTGAAGCGTTGCAACATGATGTGCCGCCCGCTGCTGCTCCCCGTGTTGATCACTGGTTTTGAGTCGGTTGAGTTCGCTGATCTGTTCGAAAATCAACGCCAGGGCCTCGGGTGTATTGAAGTCATCATTCATGACGGTGTAAAACCGGGTCATGATTTCTTCAAGCGGCTGACCGCCACTCGGCGCTGCTTTCATCGCCGTATACCAACGACTGAGGCTGGCGCGCGCTGCATCGAGATTCTGTTCTGAGTAGTTCAGCGGACTGCGGTAATGGCTGTTCAGGATGAAGAAGCGGATGACCTCGGCAGGGTAACGCGCCATTACATCCGCCACGGTGAAGAAATTCCCCAGTGACTTGGACATTTTTTCTTCATTGATACGCACAAAACCGTTATGCATCCAGTAGTTAACGTAATGGCAGCCGGTGGCGCATTCGCTCTGGGCAATCTCGTTTTCGTGATGCGGAAACTGGAGGTCCTGTCCGCCGCCATGAATGTCGAATTGATTGCCCAGGGCTTTGGTCGACATGGCGGAGCATTCGATATGCCAGCCGGGTCGTCCCGCACCAAAGGAGGCAGACCAGCTTGGGTCGCCCGGTTTTGCGGTCTTCCACAGGACGAAATCCAGTGGATCGGTCTTGGCTTCGTCTATCTCGACCCGCGCACCGGCGCGAAGGTCTTCAAGCTGTCGTCCAGAAAGTTCGCCATACCGATCAAAGGTCGATACGTCGAAATACACATCGCCATTGCTGGCCCGATAGGCATGTCCGCGGTCGATCAGTGCCTCGATCATGGCTACCATGTCGTCCACGGATTCGGTGGCGCGCGGCTCAAGATCGGGGGGAAGGCAGCCCAGGGCGGCGGCATCGGCATGCATGGCGACGATGTAGCGCTCGGTCAGCGCCTGAATGCTTTCCTGGTTCTGCGCCGCGCGGGCAATGATCTTGTCGTCAATGTCCGTGATATTGCGTACATAGGTGACCTTGAACCCCAATTGACGGAGGTAGCGGGTCACCATATCGAACACCACCATCACGCGGGCATGACCGATATGACAACGGTCATAGACGGTCATTCCGCAGACATACATGCGGACTTCCTGTGGGTTTAGTGGAATGAATTCACGCTTCTTTCGAGCGTGGGTGTCATAAATAACCAGCATAATGGTTCGATTCCGAGCGATAAGGCCGTTATGATTGCGGCTTTATGGCTGAATCTCAACCTGCTCGTCGCTTAAAATGTGACAGGGGATAGCCCCCAGGCCGGCAATGTGTCGGATATTTTGAGATCATTCCGTTCAAAACCATTTACTTAAAGAGTTATTTTAATGAGCGAATCAAACCCTACCAATCCGCGTGTTGCCTTTACGACCCGTCTGGGCACCATTGAAATCGAACTGGATGCCGCCAAGGCGCCGGCGACCGTGGCCAATTTCCTCGCCTACGTGGATAGCGGCCACTATGTCGGCACGATTTTTCATCGCGTGATTCCGGGATTCATGGCGCAGGGCGGGGGTTTGATGCCGGACATGGAGCAGAAGAAGACGATGCCGCCCATTCACAATGAAGCCGATAACGGCCTGAAGAATGCGCGTGGCACACTTGCGATGGCCCGCACCGGTGATCCGCATTCCGCAACCAGTCAGTTCTTCATCAATCTGAAGGACAACGGTTTCCTGAACTACACGGCCAGCAACCCCCAAGGTTACGGTTATGCCGTATTCGGCCATGTGGTTAAGGGCATGGAAATCGTCGACGCCATGGCAACCCTGCCAACCGGCCGCCGCATGGGACACAGTGATGTGCCCGCCGAGGACATCCTGATCACTGAAGTTGTCCGCGTGACCGCGTAAGAGCCGTGATGCCTGAATCACTGATTATTGCCGACCTGCACCTGTCACCAGGTAATGGGGCGGCCCTTGGCCCGCTCAGTGCACTCATCAAGCGTGCAGAGCAGGCCGAGGCGCTGTATATCCTGGGCGACCTGTTCGATTACTGGGTGGGTGACGATCAACCCGTCGATCCGGCCACATCGGCGGCGCTCGACCAGTTGGCGGCCTTGCCGTGTCGGAAGTATCTGCAGACCGGCAATCGGGATTTTCTTATCGGTCAGGCATTGCTGGACCGCATCGGGGCGCAGTTGCTCCCCGAGGTCTATGATCTCGACGTCAATGGCACCCGAATCGTGCTCTGCCACGGCGATAGTTTGTGTACGGATGATGCCGCCTATCAGGCCATGCGCCAGCAATTGCGTTCGCCGGCATTTCAGTGTGATTTTCTGGCGCGTCCGCTCGCGGAGCGCATCGCCACGGCCCAGGCGCTTCGGGCCAGAAGCCGGTCGGAATCAAGCACGAAGCCGGAGGACATCATGGATGTGAATGCTGCCGCTGTTGAAACCCTGATGGCGGCACATCACGCCGCTGTCCTGATTCACGGCCATACACATCGACCCGCTATTCATCCCATGACGTCCGGACACACACGCATGGTGACGGGCGACTGGGGTGATACCGGCTGGTTGATCGCACTTCGGCCGGATGGATTGACGCTCGAACAATTCGATACAGAAACCGCTCAAGTCATGGATCGGCTCGACCTTGTTTCCATACCCCCATCCGTCGCCAAGGAACACTAGGCATGAATGTCCCCCTGTTTCTGACTTGGCTCAGGATTGCCGCCATCCCATTGCTCGTGATGGTTTTCCTGTTTGCACCGGAAGACTCCGCCCGTCCGTTGTCGGCCTGGATTTTCGGTCTGGCGGCAGCCACGGATTTTCTGGATGGTTATCTTGCTCGGCGCTGGAATCAGCAAAGTTCGTTCGGTGCGTTTCTTGATCCGGTCGCGGACAAGCTCATTGTGGCGGCCGCACTGATTTTGCTGGTCTATGCCAATGGAGATACCTGGTTGGTGTTGGCTTCTATTGTCATTATCGGGCGGGAGATCCTGATTTCTGCACTGCGGGAATGGATGGCCGAAACAGGTAATCGGGCGGCGGTGGCTGTGTCCCAAATGGGGAAATGGAAAACAATTGCTCAGATGCTCGCCATTATGTTCATGCTCAATTGGTTCCCCCTGTGGGATGTCGTGCCGGTCTATCAGATCGGCTATGGTCTGTTGATGTTCTCGGCTGTATTGGCGCTTGTTTCCGGGACGCTTTATGGTCTCGCGGCCTGGCGTGCGGTACGGGCCCAGAAAATCCGACCGGTTTGATTGCGCCATGTGGCGCGTGCTCATTCGCTTAGTTCGGCTGAGCCATCATCTCCTGCTCGGTCTGCTCCTCAGCCAAACTCGTCATACGCCCGAAGCGCGGGAATGTCTCACTCAACGCTGGTATAGCGATCTCAATAAGCTCCTGGCCATCAAGGTGATTATCCAAGGAACGGCCGCTGTTCCTGAAGGGGGGTGTCTATGGTTGCCCAATCACGTCAGTTGGCTTGATATTCCCTTGTTGGGCAGCATGCAGCCCGGTACGGTCTTTCTGTCCAAAAGCGAGGTGGGTTCCTGGCCGATCATCGGACGATTGGCACGGACTGCCGGCACCCTATTCATGAATCGGGGTGCCGGTGCAGATTCGGCCCGAAATGCCCTTACGGAAGGATTTGCCGCGGGAAGAAACGTCGTGATCTTTGCCGAAGGCACGACCAGCGACGGCGCGGATGTTCGTCGGCTGCATGCCCGCCTGATTCAACCCGCACTCGATGCGTCTGTACCGATTCAGCCGATCGCGCTGCGTTTTTGTACCGAGGATGGGGCTCTGGATCGCCGTGTGGCATTTATTGATGATGATCATCTGATCGGCTCGCTCTGGCGGGTGTTGTGTGCCCGCTCGGTGCATGTTCATGTCCATTTTCTTGAACCGATCGATCCCAGAAAAGAATCGCTAACCCGTGACCAGGTCGCGCGCATCGCGGAACAACGCATTAGGCTCATCTTGAGAAATGCAGCGTAGAGGATATCCATCCCCGCAAATTCCGCGACCTCGTCTATCCTACCTTCATAAAAATGTTCGGGGGTTCACCCCGAAACGGAGAACAATTGAGTGGAGTGAGGCCGCCAGCAATGAACGAATATATCCCTATGCCAATGCTTTCGGGCACGGATCCTGAGGCAAAGCGGGCCGAAATACGCCGGTATTATCACCAGACCTCGGATACCTTTGAGCGCCTGTTCGACCTGTTGATGAATGACGATGCGTTCTACCTGCGCCCCGAGCCACTGCGCCACCCGCACATTTTCTACTTCGGCCATACAGCCGTATTCTTCGCGAACAAGCTGGTATTGGCTCAACTGCTGCCCGAACGCATTGATCCTCTGCTTGAGTC
>JAGXHU010000039.1 GCA_024636015.1 Halothiobacillus sp. | reverse complement strand
CTCAGCCTTGAGGCGGCCTTCTTGCGCGGCGCCATAGGTGATGACCTTCTCAATGGTCCGATAGATGTCCTTGCTTGGGTCGAATAGTGATCGGATGGTCATAGGTGTATCCCAGGGTTCTTTTGTCTGTTCAGCCGCCGACGTGGACTGAGCGGTAGTTGCCGTCTTCCGGGTAGAACCCGAGAAACTTCAGGCGCGTCTTGCCGGTTCGCACGCCGGGGTACAGAAAAATCGTCGGCACGTGAAATTTGCCTTGGAGCTGGCTTTCGATGGCGCCAATACGCAGAAACGGGTGCAATGCCTCAAGGTCGGTGACCAAGAGCAGCGCGTTCTGCTGGCCCTCCAGAGGCTGCAGGGCATCTTCAAGGCGCTTCAGTAGGCCACTATCCGCCGTCAGTATGTCGGCCAAGGCCTTGTTAGTTCGTGGCCAATTCAGTGGAGCAGCCTTGTCCTCCGTCACGCAGAGGGACCACATGAAAGGGTCGTCTTTGAGCAGGGCCCATATCTGTTCGGCGATGGAAAACGTGTGTACGTTCCAGCCTTCCTGGTGGAGCTTGGCCACCCAGGCAGGCGTTTGCCGCTTCACCTCGATGATTTGTTCTGGCGGGAAGACGAGGTAGTAGATCGGCTCGAAGCTCGCATGACCGAGCTCACGCCCGTGGCGGATGCGCTCGCGCAACTCGTCGAAATCAGCTTTGAGTGAGGACATCGCAGAGCGCCTCCATGTCTTGTTGTTTCCAGCTGATGCGGATCACGTCGCCTGCTGCTTGGACGATGAGCAAACCTTTCAGCGAAAGCCGCTTGATCTCTTCCAGCACGTCTTCGCGCGCCAGGCCAAACAGCTGCCAGTCTTCGTGCGTCAGTAGAGCGTTGTCACCGACGCCGGAAAAATGCAGTTCGTAGGCCAAGTAAGCGGCCACGGATGGCGAAACACGGAACGGCAGGATGCGACGGCTCGAACGCGAACCGCGCTCAAGCATTCCGTAGTCGGCGCAGCATCCGGTCAGATAGGCGGAGACACGGCGCACAGTGGTTTCGGACCAGCGCTTGATGGTCTTGCCGTCATCGATGCCGCGCTCGACAAAGGTCCGCGCGTCGTCATTGGTGAGCCGGGTATATCCACCGGCGTACCGAGCCCAGTAAACGTGGCGCACGAAGTCGCCGAGGATCGGGTTGGCTCTGCTCGTGAATACGAGCATGAGCTGCGTCAGGTCGGTCGTGGAAATTGTTGCGGAGAGGCGCTTGAGGTGTGCGGCTGGCGCGCCGCCTGACACCAGGTAACGAGGAGCGAAGCCCTCAACAACGATGTTACGGAGACGGCGTGCCGTGACGGTGGGGAATCGACCCGACTCCAGCGCGACCTGATGCAACTGGTTCGCCGACATGCCGGGCGACCACAGGTCGAGCAACGTCTTGGTCTCGTTGACGAGTCCAAGGCCTGCCTGCAACTGAGTTGTGTAGGGCGTGTTGTCGGCCACGGCTACCCCACCAGATACGGATATGTTTTGGCGTTCTGTGTGAACGCCGATAGATAGGCAGCGGCGATGGCTTTTAGGGTGTCGGTGGAATCGAGATCCTCGATGCTTCCGATCGCCGTGGGCCCCACGCTGAATGTGCTATTCGTCGCAGCCAAGCGTTTTAATGCATCCAGGGCGGCCTCTTTGCTTTGTGGCGACTGGCTGGCGAGCATTTCTCCCACGCTGCTTTGCACCGCCGCGTGCAGATCTTGCTCAACTTCCTCGGGCAGCCGGAACAGGTGGTAGCTGCCAGCGCTCAGGTGCTCGTCGTGCAATCGTCTGGCTGATTCCAGCACACCGTGGTACTGAGCGAGGCGAGACGTTTTTAAGAAGACCGGTTCCAGGAAGAGACGGCTTGATGCCTCATAGAACGCCGTTGGCCACCATGCGTACTGAGCACGCTCGCCTAGGTAGCCGACGAGCATCCTCATTTGAAGCAATGTCGGTCGGTGAGACTCTGTCAACTGATCCCCCAATGTTCAAATTCCGTATGTGGATAGACCATTTGTGGACCCAGCACAGTTAATTCAACAGCATTTATAGCCACCAGCGTCAAATTAAGCAGGCCCTCCACATCCTCAGCCGACCAATATAGCCCAAAGTCTCACGGTCTAATGAAACCGAATTGCCATTTCGCCGAAAATAATCTAAAAAATAGGTCGCGCTGAGGCTCGAATTCTTCATAGAGTACTGACTTATTTGGGGAAAAATACTACTTCAATCGGGCCCGAATATCCGAGGAGAATATTAATGGGTGTAATCCCCCCAAGAAATAGCGGCACACGGTAGTAGAATTTCCCACAATGCATTTGGGGTTCTACCGTGAAGACTACGAGATACAGCGAAACACAAATTTTCAAAATCCTGGAGGAGGCCGAGGCTGGCACACCGGTGCCCGATCTCTGCCGCACCTATGGCATGAGCAGCGCGAGTTTTTACAAGTGGCGCGCCAAGTACAGCGGCCTGGCCGCATCGGACATGGTACGACTGAAAAAACTGGAAGAAGAAAACCGTCGACTCAAGAAAATGTATGCCGATTCCCAGATGGACAATGAAATCCTGCGGGAGGCGATGGCAAAAAAAGTGGTGAAGCCATCGCAACGGAAACAGATGGCGCAGTGGGCTGGAATGGATAAGGCGATATCGGTTCGTCGGGCCTGTCGGCTGTTCACGATCTCCGAGACCTGTTATCGCTATCAAGCCAAGCTATCGAACGACAATGCCCTGATTGCGGATTGGCTGCTACGTCTGACCTACACCAACCGCAAGTGGGGCTTTGGGCTGAACTTCGTGACGCCGGAGCAGCGCCATACGGCGCAGGTAGAGGGCATCATGAAACAGCGCATCGAGGTCTATGAGGCAGCGCGGGCACGCAACCCACGCCGCTGGAGTGGTGACAGCCGGGACTGGTCACTGCCCGAGAGCGCTTGGCTCAACCCGGAAAAAATGGCTAGCCCACAGGCTCAGGCCGCGTGAAAGAAAGAGTGACAACTAGCTTTAAAACCGCCGAGTGCCAGAGACCTGTTGGCTCAACTGACTCCCCGTGACTCATTTGGCACCTCCCAAGCCATTTTTCTTTGGTCGGCCGGGTGAGCGTTTTGCATTTTCTTTTGAAACCTCAAAAAAACCAACCACATCCCCTGAGACCCAACGCCTGAGTGCTGAGCGGCTTGCAAGCCAAACTTGACCTAACTTCCGAGCAGGTATTTGCCCATTTAGAAGACTAGACCTGCAGTGATGATATGAAATCCCAAGTTCAAGGGCTATCTGCTTAATGCCTGAAACAATATCTTGATCCATTTGGGGACGAACAACTCTCAGCTCACGCAACTCCATATTGATGCTAGAAATAGCATCAATCAAACTAAAACTCCTGTCTTCAATCTTATCCATAATTATCAACTCGCATCTCGAGTCGAGAGACGGCAGAAAAACCGCCCCTCAACAACTGAATATAGTGCCCAGACATCGTCTAGGTGTGGAAATCAGCGGTTGATACTGAAGCGTGGAGGGCGAAATCCTGCCGAATAGACATTAGGCCGCACACGAATGGATTCAAGGTTGAATCCAATCCAATAGCTAAAAATTGGATGTGCCATGAGGCATTTCATTATTTTGTTTGCAAATTCGTGTCCATAAGCTAATGCATAGCTAAGAAACCAAGCTGCAGGGAATAATATGAGTGCCGGAAAATAAAAGTTCATTCCAAGTTTGGTAAGACCACCAACTAAGAAGAAGCAAGTTAAAATCGGGAGGAACCAGATCCAGAACAAGAAAAATATTTGACGCTCGCGACTACCTCGCGCGGGCGATCTCTTTTCCAGCCAACTACTGTTCGCGGCCCGAATGATGAGCCCATCTATACCAAACAGCGTCACTAGTCCTTTAATGACAACACGGATATCCATTTCCATAGGGGTCAAATTACCACTATGAAAGATAGTGTCAACTGAAATAACTTGGCACTAGAAATATATGCATAGCGGACGTTACGATGAATCTCAGTGTGTTTAGAACCGGTCTTGGTACATATTTGGTACATTGGGTTCGAAAAACTGATATAAACTGATGCAACCTGATATAAGCTGATATCAAGTAACTTAGTGTTTTTTATGGTGCCCGGAGCCGGAATCGAACCGGCACGATCTTTCGATCGAGAGATTTTAAGTCTCTTGTGTCTACCAGTTTCACCATCCGGGCAGGCGGCGCATTGTATCGAAGTTTGCGGGGGGGCGGTAGCGCGGCAGGCTGTACTTGCCTGTTGTTCGTGGCTGAGTGGTGGTTCCGGGATGGGAAGCTGGTATCTTATCTGTGTCTCAAACAAAAAGCCCCGGCATGTCCGGGGCTTTTGTCTGGGTGCCGCTGTTATGTGACAGCGTGCTTAGTCGTCGCGAACGCAGTCCACGAAATAGCGCTTGCCGTTTTCGGTATCGACAGCGACCAGTCCGTGTACGTCGGTTTCGAATCCTGGTAGTTGCCGGTTGAAGTCCCGGGCAAATTTCAGATAGTTGACGATGATTTTGTTGAATCGCTCGCCGGGAATCAGCAGGGGGATACCCGGCGTGTAGGGCGTGACCAGAGATGCGGTGATGCGGCCTTCGAGTTCGTCGATGGGCACGCGGTCGATCTGTTTGCGGGCCATTTTCGCCCAGGCATCGGCCGGGCGCATTGCCGGTTCCATGTTGGAGAGGTACATCTCGGTGGTCAGGCGGGCAACGTCGCTTTGCTTGTACAAGTCGTGCAGCTGTTCGCACAGATCGCGTAAACCCATCCGTTCGTAGCGGGGGTGCTTGGCGACGAAGTCTGGCAGAATTCGCCAGAGTGGCTGGTTCTTGGTGTATTCGTCCTTGAACTGCTGGAGCGCGGCCAGAAGCGTGTTCCAGCGGCCTTTGGTGATGCCGATGGTGAACATGATGAAGAAGCTGTACAGGCCGGTTTTTTCGACCACGACACCATGTTCGGCGAGGTATTTGGTGACGATGGCGGCCGGGATGCCGGTTTCGTCGAAGTCGCCGTTCAGATTCAGGCCGGGGGTGATCAGGGTAGCCTTGATCGGGTCGAGCATGTTGAAGCGGTCGGTCATGTTGTCGAAGCCGTGCCAGCTGTCGTCGGCACAGATCATCCAGTCTTCGCGAGAGCCGATGCCTTCTTCGGGGAGGTTATCTGGGCCCCAGACCTTGAACCACCAGTCGTCGCCATATTCGGCATCGACCTTGCGCATGGCACGGCGGAAGTCGATGGCTTCGAAGATTGACTCTTCAACGAGTGCGGTGCCGCCGGGCGGCTCCATCATGGCGGCGGCCACGTCGCAGGAGGCGATGATGGCGTACTGCGGTGAGGTGGACGAGTGCATCAGATAGGCTTCGTTGAACACGTCGCGATCGAACAGGTTGGCGTTGGAGTCCTGCACCAGAATCTGGGAGGCCTGCGAGAGGCCTGCCAGCATTTTATGGGTCGATTGCGTGGAGTAGATCACTGATTTGTCGCAGCGCGGTCGGTCAGCACCGATGGCGTGATAGTCGCCGTAAAAATCATGGAAGGCCGCGTGGGGCAGCCATGCCTCATCGAAATGCAGGTTTTCGACATGGCCATCGAGTTGATTCTTGATTTCCTCGACGTTGTAGATGACGCCGTCGTAGGTCGATTGCGTAATGGTGAGGATTCGTAGTGTCTTATCCTCGACCTTGGACGCAAAAGGGTGCGCGGCAATTTTCGCGCGAATGTTTTCGATATTGAATTCGCTTTGCGGAATCGGACCGATAATGCCGTAGTGGTTGCGGGTCGGCATCATGAATACCGGAATGGCACCGGTCAGGATGATCGAATGCAGAATCGATTTGTGGCAATTGCGATCGACGACCACGATATCGCCGGGGGCGACATTGGAGTTCCAGACCATGCGGTTGGAGGTCGAGGTGCCGTTGGTCACGAAAAACAGGTGATCGGCATTGAAGATGCGCGCGGCATTGCGTTCGGAGGCCGCGACGGGGCCGGTATGATCGAGCAGCTGGCCCAACTCATCCACGGCATTGCAGACGTCGGCGCGCAACAAATTCTCGCCGAAGAACTGGTGGAACATTTGTCCGACCGGGCTTTTCAGGAATGCGACGCCGCCGGAGTGGCCGGGGCAGTGCCAGGAATAGGAGCCATCGGCGGCGTAGCCGGTCAGCGCGCTGAAGAAGGGCGGGGCCAGCGAATTCAGGTAGGAACGCGCTTCGCGGATCACGTGACGGGCCACGAATTCCGGCGTGTCCTCGAACATGTGAATGAAGCCGTGCAGCTCCTTGAGGATGGAGTTCGGCAGATGCCGGCTGGTCCGGGTTTCGCCATACAGGAAGATCGGGATATCGGCATTGCGGAACCGGATTTCCCGAATGAAGTTCTGGAGTTGCACAATCACCGGCAAATCCAGATCGACTTCGGTGCCCTTGGTATGGAATTCCTCGTCGTCGATCGACACGATAAAGGCAGACACGCGACTTTGCTGCTGGGCGAAGGAGGACAGATCGTGGTAACTGGTAACGCCTAGAACCTCTTCACCCTCGGCGCGAATGGCATCGGCGAGCGCACGTACGCCCAGGCCGGATGCATTTTCTGAACGGAAATCTTCATCGATGATGACGATGGGGAAACGGAACAACATATGAGGTTTCCTATGTCGGTGTCTGTAAAACGGGTGAGTGGGTTCTGTCTCGAGGGGGCGCACCAAAAGATGGTGCATTCTAACGCAGCCAAACACTGATTTTGCGCTTTTCCTGTGACGAAATGTTGAATGGCGGCAAGCCGCGCTCACAGAAAGATTCCCTGATGGATCAGGAGGGACATAAACAGATGCGGGACACGTACTTATCGGCGAGGGCGAATAAACCCCGGCCAGCGTAAACTGGATGACACTTCCCGTTTTTTGGCAGTGGCCGCAATCGCGATCTGAGGGTAGTTCGGTGGATGAGCGCAGTGAGCGTTGAGGTGTTGATGCATTGATGGCGACCGGCGGTACGGGGCCAGCAGAATTTATGAGGGCATGATGGTCGCAGCCCCTGCCGGCGGTTCGCTGTGCGCTCAAGGTCTCCCTATGTGCAGTCGTGGTGCCCGATCGGGTGCTTGTGCCATAAAACAAGGCAGCCCCTGATTGGCCGTCTCCCCTGTACCCGGGTGCAAATATTTCTCAACCAGTTGTTATTTATGTAAATACCCGTATCGGATGCTTCGTTTTCATGTTGGCACAGTTGTCGCAATAGATTAGATGCCACGCTTGAGTGTCACGATGCATCTATACCCCGTTGCACCTTGAGCCGCTTCAGCATGGCAGCGTCTGACTCCTCCTGTTATTGTTGGGCACCCATTTTGGGTGCCTTTTTTTATGGGTTTATTTTTGGGTGGGATGGCGATGAGCGGAGAGCAGGAATGACAGCACTGGGGCCGTTGATGGTGGATGTGGCCGGATTGGCGTTGACGGATTCCGAACGGATTCGGCTGCGGCATCCTTCGGTCGGCGGCGTTATCCTGTTTGCTCGGAATTTTGAATCCCCGGCGCAGTTGACCGCACTGACCACGGAGATTCGTGCCTTACGCCACCCGCATCTGCTGATCGCGGTCGATCAAGAGGGCGGGCGCGTTCAGCGGTTCCGCGATCAAGGGTTCATTCATCTGCCGCCCATGGGGCGGTTGGGGGATGTATTGCATCAGGATCGGCAGGCGGGCATCGAGGCGGCTCGGAGTCTGGGATGGTTGATGGCCGCACAACTGCGACAGGTCGGCGTGGATTTGAGTTTTGCGCCCGTGCTGGATCTGAACCGCGGGGTAAGCGGGGTCATCGGCGATCGGGCTTTTGCCCGTGAACCGGCGGCGGTTACCGCACTCGCGATTGCCTGGATCAGCGGTATGAAAGAGGCGGGCATGTCGGCCGTGGGTAAACACTTCCCCGGCCATGGCTCGATTGCTGAGGATTCCCATATTGCGCATCCTGTCGACCGTCGCGCATTGGAGACGATCGAACGGGAAGACTTGCGGCCCTTTCTGGCGCTGATCGAGCGATTCATTCCCGCCTTGATGGCGGCGCATGTGATTTATCCCGCGGTGGATGACAAGCCGGCCGGGTTTTCATCGATCTGGATCACACAGATGTTGCGCCAGCAGTGGCAGTACCAAGGCGCTGTGTTTACGGATGATCTGACCATGGCGGCCGCTGAAGCGGGCGGGGAAATTGAGGCGCGTGTGGATGCCGCCCTGGCCGCAGGCTGTGATATGGCGCTGATCTGCAATCACCCGGAATGGGTGGATCGCGTCTTGGCCGCGCGGGAATACCCCGCCGATCCGGTTCGCGAAGCGCGGTTGGCTCATCTCATGGCTCATGGTCATGTCCCCTCACCGAACCAATTGGTTCATGATCCGCGTTACCCGCAGGCTCTGGCTTGGGTGGAGCGTTTGTACGATGCCCAAACAGAAGCGGGTTGGTTTTTGAACGAAGAGTGATCGGGAGGATATATGTCGATCGAAAGTGATGCCGAGCGCAGAACCGGCGAACGGGTGGATGCGCTGAACACGTTGCTGTCCAGTTGCGATGTGCTGGTCACGTCCGCTGAAATGCAGGTCATCTATGATCGGTTGGGCAGTGAGATCACGCTGGCCTTGTCCCGAAAACTCCCCATCGTACTGGCGGTCATGAACGGTGGGATGATTGTTTCCGGGCAATTATTGGGCCGCTTGAACTTTCCTCTGGAAGTCAGCTATTTGCATGCAACCCGGTACCGGGGCACGACGTCGGGCGGGGCGCTCAAGTGGCTGGCTCAACCGGATATGCAATTGACCGGTCGAGATGTGCTGATCGTTGACGACATTCTCGACGAAGGCTATACCCTGAAAGCCGTGCGCGACTGGTGCCTGGCTGCCGGCGCAGGCAGAGTATGGATTGCCGTTGCGACGGACAAGCTGCATGATCGAAAAGTGCCGGATGTGAAGGCCGATTTTGTCGGTTTGCCGGTACCGGATCGTTATATTTTCGGCGAAGGGCTGGATTATCACGGCTTTTTCAGAAATGCATCGGGTATTTACGCACTGCCGGAATCCCATTAAGAGGAAGCGATTACATGTATCTGGCAATTATTGGCGGAACGGGACTGAGTCAATTGGACGGAATGGAGGAGATGCGTCATCAGGTGGTTTCCACGCCTTATGGCGAGCCATCCGGGCCGATCACGGTTGGTCGGATGGGCGGGCAGGAAATCCTGTTTCTGCCCCGGCATGGTTATAACCACCGGATTGCCCCGCATGAGATCAACTATCGGGCAAATATCTGGGCACTGCGCGAAATGCAGGTCACGAAAATCCTGGCGGTTTCCGCGGTGGGTGGAATTAGTGCCACGATGACGCCGGGCAGCCTGTGCGTGCCGGATCAGATCATCGATTACACCTGGGGGCGTCCGTCCACGTTTTTCGAGGGTGATCTCGAGTCCGTGACGCATGTGGATTTCAGCTACCCCTATGACGAACAACTGCGGAATGCCTTCCTGCAAGCTGGTGCGGCGCTCTCGATCCCCATGATCGACGGTGGCACCTATGGTGCGACGCAGGGCCCCCGGTTTGAAACGGCAGCCGAGATTCGTCGTCTGGAACAGGACGGCTGCCATGTCGTGGGCATGACAGGGATGCCTGAGGCCGTTCTGGCACGCGAGAGCGATATTCGGTATGCGAGCCTTAACGTGGTGGGGAATTGGGCGGCTGGTCGAAGTGGCCCACGGCTGGTGAGTATGGCCGAAATCAGCCAGACGTTGCGCGTCTCCATGAAGGATGTTCGTCGCGTACTCGGCCAGATTTTGCAACATCAGGAATAGGCTTTGATGGAGTCACCTGCGGGTTGCTCGTCTGTACCGCGCCGTAGGTCACATTTCAATTCGTGGCGCGCTCAATCAACAATTCGCTGCAAACCCTGGGCGAGATGCGTAAAATGAACGCCAATACTGCCCAATCATTTACTTGAGAACCGTTGTCACCATGTCCCAAGCCAACCGCTATACCGGTCTGATTGACCGTTACCGTGATCGTCTGCCGGTCACTGAGTCCACGCCTGTCATCAGCCTGGGCGAGGGGAATACACCCTTGATTCGTTTGCAGAATCTTCCCAAGAAGCTGGGGCGGTCTGTCGACATTTACGTCAAATACGAAGGGTTGAATCCAACCGGTTCATTCAAGGATCGCGGGATGACGATGGCGGTCACCAAGGCCGTCGAAGCGGGCTCGAAAGCCGTCATCTGTGCATCGACCGGCAATACCTCGGCATCGGCAGCGGCCTATGCGGCCCGCGCAGGCATTACCGCCTTCGTGTTGATTCCCGACGGCAAGATTGCCCTGGGCAAGCTCGCCCAGGCCATGATGTACGGTGCAACCACCCTGCAGATTCGCGGCAATTTCGACGACGGAATGCGGCTGGTCAAGGAAGTCGCCGACCACGCACCGGTCACGATCGTCAATTCGATCAACCCTTACCGCCTGCAAGGCCAGAAAACGGCCGCCTTCGAGATCATCGAGGAACTGGGGCGCGCACCGGATTACCACTGCCTGCCCGTTGGTAATGCCGGCAATATCACCGCGCACTGGATCGGGTATTGCGAGTCTTGTGCGGCCAAGGGTGCACATGTGACGGATTCCTGTGCGTTCTGCGACGGTGACTGCCAGTATGCGCAGGGCATGACCTGTCAGAGCCGTCCGAAAATGATTGGCTACCAGGCTGCGGGCTCCGCCCCCTTCATTCGTGGGGCCATGGTTGATCACCCGGAAACGATCGCCACGGCAATCCGGATCGGCCACCCCCAGAGTTGGGATCGTGCCTGGAAGGTGATGAGCGAGTCGGGCGGCTGGTTTGCCGAGGTGACCGATCAGGAAATCCTGGCGGCTCAGCGGATGCTGACCCAGTTCGAGGGCATTTTCTGCGAACCGGCATCTGCGGCATCGCTTGCGGGCCTGATCAAGGACATCAATGCGGGCAAGATCGAGGAGGGCGCCACCGTGGTGCTCACGCTGACCGGCAACGGCCTCAAGGACCCGGATACCGCCATCCTCCAGTGTGAGGGCGAAAGCAATGGCGTCGAAAAAGCACGCATGATGACGATCGACGCCAACCTGGACTCGGTACGCGGGGCGATTCTGAGCTTCATGTAAGCGGAAGTGCTACGTTGAACTGAAAAAAGCACCGAAAGGTGCTTTTTTGTTTGGGGGCCGGCCCGACTTGAGCCGGATCCGATCAGTAGGTGATCTTGCCGCCCAACTCTTTGGCTTGACTGACCCAGGACTCACAATCCTTCAGAGAAGGGTTGCGACCTGACAGTTTCTTCGCGGTGTTGATTTCCACCATCTTGGCGAGCAGGTTGTCCGGACGGCGGTGCGCCAGTTCCTTGACCGTATCGACACCGGCCATTTCCAGCAGGTCACCGAACACGCCGCCGACCCCCTTGATTCGGGCGAGATCCGCACGGTTGGCGAGTTCCAACACAACGGCAGTCTCTACACCCAGCTTCGCTGCCCACTGTTTACGTGTTGCGGGCGTGGCGATTGCGTCGATGAGCGCATCAGACTGGCTGATGCCTTCCTTTTTGAATGCCGCGATCATCGCATCCGTGATGCCGCGCAAATCATGAATTGCTGTAGCCATTGATCTCTCCTGTTTCATTGATTGGCTCGCTGATCATACTCAATTTCCTCTTGGAAATGTTGGTGTTCGGCTTGCTTGTAAATCAATGAGCTAGGATATCTTTGATGCACTTTATAACGCGTTGCGTGGGTGCTCGGATGTGGGTGTTTAGCCAGCCAGGCCGGGAAGCAGCCCCAGCATTTTCAGGCCAATGAGCAGGAGGAACACGGAAAATACTTGCTTAAGTCGGGGAACATCCAGGCGGTGACAGAGCCGGGCGCCCAGCGGCGCGAAGCTCATGGTGGCGGGCACGAGGATCGCAAAGGCAAGCCAATTCACATAACCGGTCGAACCGATGGGCAGGTTTGGGGTGTGCCATCCCGAGTAGATATACCCCAGGGTTGCCGGAACGCTGATGATGAAGCCAAAGAGTGAAGCCGTACCCACGGCACGATGGATTGGGTAGTCGAACAGATTCAGGATCGGCACGACCAGGGTGCCGCCACCAATACCGAGCATCGAGGCGATGCTGCCCACACCGGTGGCGATAGCCGACTGGATGGGGTGGCTGGGCAGTTGGTCGGCGATTTTTGGTTTGCGGAAGACAGTCCAGAACATATGGAGTGCGACGACAGTGAGCAGGCCGCCGAACAGGGTTTTCAGGGTGGCTCCAGGCACGATTGAGCCCAGTGTGGTGCCCAGAATTACGCCGACGATGATCCAGGGTGCCCAGCGTCGAATGAGATCAAGATCGATATTCCCGCGACGATGATGGCTGCGTGCCGACATCAGGGAGGTGAAGATGATGGTCGATAGGGAAGTGCCGACCGAGAGCGGCATGGCGATTTCGGCATTCATGCCGAGTCCTGTGTAGATGTGGTACAGAATCGGAACGAGGATAATGCCACCCCCGACGCCGAGGAGACCAGCCAGAAGACCGCCGACGGCGCCGGCGACGAGTAGGAGTGGAATAAGAATGAGGAGATTACTATCCACGTTGACTGGCCTTGGGTCCGAGGTGTTGAAAAATATGCAAAAACACGTGTTTTAATGCGCTAATAGGCCGCGACACAGCCATCGCTGCGCGGATCGAATCCGCCTTCCAGCAACCCCTCCGGGGTGCGGCTGATTGCGCCCGCATGACCAACGATTTCATCGAATGCACCCACTGTTTCGACGTCTTGGCCTAACTGGGCCAAGGCTTCGACGATTGCACTTGGGAAGCGGCTTTCCAGCTTCAGAGAGGTGGATGGGTTGCCCCAGGTCCGGCCGAGCAGCCAGCGGGGACGGGTAATCGCATCCTGCAGACCGATGCCGAAACCCGCGATGCGGCTGAGCAGGGCGGCCTGGGTTTGTGGTTGACCATCGCCGCCCATGCTGCCGTAAACCATGACGCGGCCGTCACTGAGTTCTGCCAGTGCCGGATTGAGGGTGTGAAATGGTTTACGGCCGGGGGCAATACTGCGCGGCGTATCGGGCTGCAGGGAGAAGCTGATGCCCCGGTTTTGCCAGACGATGCCCGTATCCTTTAGAACCACACCACTGCCGTATTCGTGGTAGAGACTCTGAATCACGGATACGGAGCGTCCCTCGCTGTCGACCACGCCAAACCAGGTGGTGTCGCCGAGATCGCCGGGACCGCGCCAGGGCAAGGTGCTATCCGGGCTGATCCGGGCGGCGAGCGCATCAAGCCGCTCATCACTCAGGAATTCGCCTGCCGCGATTGGCATGTCTTGGGGATCGCGGACGTAGCGATCCCGGATCTGGAACGCCAGCTTTGTGGCTTCGACCAGCAGATGGATGTATTCCGCGCTGTCTGGCGCCGTATTCAACCCGCCGGCGCGCTCGAAGAGCGACAGAATCATCAGCGAAGCCAACCCTTGGGTGGGTGGGGCGGTGTTGTAGAGTCGACCGCCTGCGAATTCGGTGGACAACGGGGTGACAAATTCGGCCTGGTGCGGGTACAGATCGCGTTGGCGAACCGGGCTGCCGATGCGCCAGAGTTCGTCCGCAATGGTCGTTGCCAGCTCTCCCCGGTAGAACGTATTCGATCCATGACGGGCGATCTGTTTGAGCGTTTCGGCCAAGGCGGGATTCCGCTCGGTCGACCCCATCGGTCGAGCGGCACCATTTACGAGAAAGATGTCTGCAAAACCCGGTAGATCACTCAGTTCCTCTATTCGTTCCCGGGTTGTGCGGGCCTGCGATTCGGTGACGGGATAACCCTGTTCGGCATAGGCAATGGCATCGGCAAGAATCCGGGAGAGCGGCATGCGCCCCCGCCAAAGCCGACTGCTGTAATCCAGCGCCTTGTCCCAAGCCGACACGGTGCCTGCCACACTGTTGGCTGCCAACGGCCCTCGGGTTGGGATCACGTTATGACCGTGTTCGTGATAGAAGCAGGCATCCAAATCCATCGCCAGTCGGCCCGATCCGTCGATGCTGACGGGGGCGCTGCCGGGCTCCTTGAACAGCCAGAATGCATCGCCACCAATCCCGGTCATGTGGGGATAGACGACTGCCAGGGCGGCGGCGGTGGCCACGGCGGCTTCCAGTGCATTCCCACCATCCCGGAGTACGGCCAGTCCAGCCTGTGCCGCCAGACTGTGCGGCGCCACCACCATACCCCGATTGGCCAGTGTCGATTTCAGCATAATATGATCCTTCCTGATCTCAACGAATGTGTCGACATTACCAGCCTACTGCGCTGGGCAGCCACGTGGCTAGGCCTGGGAAAATGATGACCAAGGTCAAGGCAAACGCCTGAATCCCAATAAAAGGCAGCACACCTCGATAAATATCCTGGGTCGTGACCTCCTTGGGCGCAACGCCTTTGAGGTAAAACAGCGACCAGCCGAACGGTGGCGTGAGAAACGACATCTGCAGGTTCATGGCCACGAGGATGCACAGCCAGACGATATCAACACCGGCATGCTGGAAGAACGGCAGCATCAGTGGCAGCACGATATAGGAGATCTCGATCCAGTCGAGGAAAAAGCCCAGGAAGAAGAGCAGTACCATCATGAAGATCAGTGCACCCCAGATGCCACCGGGCAAAAAATCGAACAGCGAGTCAATCAAGTCGTCGCCGCCGAGTCCACGGAAGCTGAGGCTGAAGATTTTTGCCATCATCATCACGAACAGGGTCATCCCGCTGATCTTGAAGGTCGAGATGACGGTTTCGCGCAGTACGCTGAAGCTGAATCGCCCTGAAAGCAAGACCAGTAACAAGGCGCCGAGTGCTCCCATGGAAGCCGCCTCGGTGGGGGCGGCGATGCCGCCGATGATCGAACCGAGTACAGCGAATACGAGTGCGATCGGCGGCAGAACAACCTTGAGCAGATCCAGCAGCATCTGGCTCGTGGGCATGGCGTCGCGCTCGTCTTGCGGGATGGGCGGCATGCTCTGTGGCTTTAGCCGGGCCATGAGCCAGATGTACAGGAGATAAAGTCCTGCCAGCATCAGGCCGGGGATCAAGGCGCCGGCAAACAGTGAGCCAATTGAGGTCCCGGAAATGTCCGACAGGATAATCAACACCAGGCTGGGGGGGATAATCTGGCCCAGGGTGCCCGACGCGCAGATCGTGCCGCAGGCCATGCCTTTGTCGTAGTTGCGTCGAAGCAAAGTCGGCAGGCTGATGAGGCCCACGGTCACGACGGTGGCGGCCACAATGCCGGTTGAAGCGCCCATCAGCACACCGACCAGGACAATGGCGATGGCCATGCCGCCGGAACGCTTGCCGGATAGATGACCGATCACGTCGAGCATCCGTTCGGCCAACCGGGATTTTTCTAGCAAGACCCCCATGAAGATGAAGAGCGGGATCGCCAGCATGGTGTAGTTGGTGGAGACGCCGAAAATGCGCATGGGAATCAGATTGAACAGATCGGTGCCGAAGCCGATCAGGCCGAATACGATGCCGCTGACAGCGAGTGCAAACGGGACCGGAATGCCGATCAGAATCAATGCGAACAGGGCGACCACCATGATGATGGCTAAAACTTCAAGACCCATGTTCTTCCCCTTTTTTTCGGTAGTCATACAGGGCAACTACTGCCTGGAGAAGCATGGCGAGCCCTTGCAGCGCGACCAAGGCAAAACCGATCGGCACGAAGGCCTTGAGCAGCCAGCGATCGGGTAATCCCCCCGGATCGGGCGAGCCTTCGTTGATGGTGTAGGACATCTCGACGAAGTGCAGGGACATATAGGCAATGAACAGGCCGATGGGTATCACGATCAATGCCGGTACCACGACATCGAGCCACAGCTTGGTGCGTTCGCTATAGTGTTGATAAAAGATATCCACACGAACGTGTTCGCCTTGCTGCAGGGTGTAGGAGGCCGCAATCAGGGCGATGATCGCCAGTATGTGCCACTCGAATTCTTGTTCGGATACCCAGCTGACATGAAACAGATAACGGGCACCGACGTCGAATGCGACGAGCAGCACGAGTAATAGGGTCAGCCAGGCAGTTGCCCGGCCGATGAGTTCAACCACACGATCCAGGCGCCGCCCCCAGAGAGCGGCTTGATGGATGTAATGATTGGGTGTGGACGGTTGAGGAGTAAGATTACCCGTGACAAGGTCGTCACGGGGCTGCATTGATGGAAGTTGGGTCATGACAATGCTACTGGTTTCCCGATCACAGGTTTTGGGTGAGAACGACTTGCTCGCTGATATCCAACCAGCTGTCTGCCCGTTTCTTGAAGGCGAAGTAGTTCTCGTAGACTTTTTTGGCTTCCGGGTTCTTGGCCGTGAGCGTATCCAACGTGTCGAAGGTGACTTCGCGCAGTTTTTTGATGATCTCGGGCTTGAGCGTGCGTACCTTGACGCCGTGATTGTCCACGAGGTCCTTAAGCGCTTCGGCGTTATTGGCATTGCACCAGGCGAAACTGATCTGATTGCAGGCCGCGGCCGCGTTTTCGACGACCGCTTGTAGGTCCTTGGGCAGCGAGTCCCACACCTTTTGACCGATCAGTAGTTCGGTCACATTGTTCGGCTCGTGCCAGCCGGGTGTGTAGTAATACTTGGCGGCGTTCATCAGGCCGAGCTTGCGGTCGAGGTAGGGCCCCACGAATTCGGCCGCATCGATCACGCCCCGCTGCAATGCCGGGAAAATCTCGCCGCCGGGAAGCAGCTTCACGCTGACGCCCAATTGCTCGTATACCTTACCCGCCAGACCGGGAATGCGCATCCGCAGGCCTTTGAAGTCTTCCACGGATTCGATCGGCTTGCGGAACCAGCCGGTCATTTGCATGCCGGTATTACCGGCGGCGAATGCCTTCACGCCGAAGGGCTTATACACCTCATCCCACAGCTTTTGACCGTCGCCATCATAGAGCCAGGCATTGGTGGCGAGGGGGTCCATCCCAAACGGAACGTTGGTGAAGAACTGCGCCGCAAACGATTTGCCCGCCCAGAAGTAGGCATTGCCCCAGTTCATATCCACGGTGCCTTCACGCACCGCATCGAAGCCGGCCAGGGCAGGGATCAACTCGCCAGCGGCATAAAATTTGATCTTCAAACGGCCACCAGACATCGTCTCGACGCGCTGACAGAAGTCGGTCGCACTGCCCGGCCCAACACTATAAAACGGCGAGCCGGCCGGGTAGGCACTGGTCATTTTCAGATTGAATGTTTTGCTGGAATCCGCTTTGGCGATGGCTGGAGCCATCAACATGCCGCCGGCCAGAGCGCCGCCGGTTTTCAGGAAATCACGCCGTTTATTGCTCATCTTGGAACTCCCATCGTGAGTGTGCACCACTAATAAATCTCAATCGGTTTACAACCGTAAGAATGTAGTTCTGATGTTGCAATGGTCGTGCCAATGTTTGTTCTGTTATTCAAGATGCTGAAAAACAAACATTTATATCGTTTTTGGTCGTGCGCTGCGTTTGGTGTGTTGCACTTGATCTAACGGATATTCCCCGGTATTTTTTCGACACCATCAACCGTTTGTAAATAGATATTGCGGGTTTCGTTCGAATGTATAGTGATGCCTTGCTAAACTCGTCCGAAAGCATGTTTGCGGTGCGTCAGACCGTTTTTTTGTATGAATGCGCGCCACGATGAATCAACTGCACCATAAACAAGCACCAAGGGGGTGCCTGCCATGAATCGCCCATCATGAATAGATTGGATACCGAGATAGTGAGTTTGCTGATCAAGAACGGCCGTATGTCGTTTGCCGAAATCGCCCGTCGCGTGGGCGTGACGCGCGCACATGTCCGCGATCGGGTGCAGACGTTGCAGGATGAGGGCGTGATCGAACAGTTCACGGCCGTCATCAATCCGGAAAAAATGGGCAAGACCGTGTCGACCTTCCTGGACATCAAAGTCGCGCCCCAGGGGATCGAACAAATCGCCGACGAGCTGGCGGATCAACCGGAAATCGCCAGCCTATACATCATGAGCGACATGAAGAGCCTGCATGTGCACGCCCTCACCGATACCTACGAACGCCTGCACGAATTTGTGCGTGAGCAGATATTCAGCCGCGAGCATATTCTGAGCGTGGACAGCCTGACCTTGCTGAAACGGATCAAACACCGTCGGGGCGGGCCACGGTTATAGCCGGACTGATTGCCGCTATGGCAATGGTTTGCCGCCTGGTATGCCCTGCCGATCTATCCGATATGTAACCTTTTCCCGTCCGGCCTGTATATAAAGGGTGAACCCACCTAACGGAAATATCTGTGGACATCAACGGCCTGGTCGAGCGAAGCATCTCGGGTGATCACGACGCATTTGCCGTCGTGCTGCGCCACTTCCAGCGACCCCTGTTCGGGTTTCTGGGGCGGATGGGCTTTTCTCAAGCCCAGGCTGAAGATCTGGCGCAGGAAACCTTCTTGCGGGCATGGCAAAAACTCGGTGATTACGATCCTCAACGGGCGGCCTTTTCCACCTGGCTATTCACCCTGGCCCGAAATCGGGCGCTGAACGAACTGAATCGCCCCGCCGTGCGTCACGAAATCCTGATGGGGGATGATCTCCCCGATCACCCAAGCACTCAGCCCGTCCCTCTGAACCAATGGTTGATACACGAGCAAAACCAGTTGCTCCAAGCGGCGCTTCGCCAATTGCCCTTGGCCGATCGGAGCGTTCTGGCGCTGGCGTATATCGAAGACCTGGATTTGTCCGCGATCGGCCGGATTGAAGGGGTTTCTACCGGTGCTATCAAGACCCGATTGCATCGGGCACGACAAAAACTGCGTGAATTACTGGGCGTGGAATTTCTGGAGAACAACGATGAATGATGAATTGGATCGGTTGTTGGCACGCGATCTTCTGGATGTGCCGGATGACTTTGAACGCACGGTGATGGCACGAATTCACGAACTGCCCGACCCGGTCGCGCGGGTTCCTGCGCGGCAATCGCCTAAAGCGACGCACTGGCTGGCCGGATTGGCCCTGGCCGGCGGTGCGGCCGTGGGCCTGCTGCAATTGCTCGGGTTCGTCTTCGGCATCTGGATGGCGACCAGCGCCAATTGATTGGAAGCGATGACCGGCTTCTTTGCCGGCTTTTTCGCCGAATTCTGTGAATGAATGATGAATTTAAGGAGTACCCCTTGATGAACAATGCACCCCGTCGCCCGTTATATGCGGTTCTGATGTCGCTGATCCTGCCCGGCTTCGGCCAGCTCTACAACGGCGAGGTCAACAAGGCCATCTGGCTGTTTCTCGCCTTTTCATTGCTCAGCATTCCTGGCGTGGTGCTGATTGCGCTGTACCTGCCTTCGGCGTGGATGATGCCCATGCTTGTCCTGGGCCTGATCCTGACGCTTAGCGTCTGGGTGTACGGGCTTTGGGATGCCTGGCGGGGCGCCCGCGAGCGCTCGACCTATGTTCGGGCGCCCTGGCAGGTGAGCAGCGTCTATGTCCTGGTATTCATTCTGTGCGACATTCTTGCCTTGCCGCTGCTCACCAATTATGCCCGCGCCCACCAGGTCGAGGCATTCACCGTGCCCAGCGCCAGCATGATGCCGACCATCGAACCGCACGATTTCATTTTCGCCGATAAGCGCTATAATTGCCCCGGCTGTCACACTGCCGTACAACGCGGCGACATTGCGATATTCGTCTATCCCAACAACCGGACACGCTATTACATCAAGCGCATTATCGGGCTTCCGGGCGATCGTGTGCAGATCAAGGGCCAGGCCGTTTCGGTCAATGGGCAGCCGCTGACGGTGCGCACGCAAACCGAACAACAGATGACCCGGGTGACCGAAGCCGAAGGCCAGCGACACTGGCAGGTCGAGTGGCAAGATGCGGGCCCGGCAACCGACATCGACACCACCGTGCCGCCGGGGCAGGTATATGTTCTGGGCGATAACCGGAGCGCGGCCACGGATTCCCGTACGTTCGGCACCGTTCCCCTGCGCGACGTCGTCGGCAAAGCAAGACAAATCTGGTTTTCCTGGGGCGCTGATGGCGTGCGCTGGTCGCGTTTGGGGCGGGTATTGGATGAGTAAGCCGGTTAGCAATGTGATTTTTGGATTATTTAAGAGGCTGGCCACCGTTTTGCCCAATGGGATTGAGCGAATGTCTACACTGATAAGTGAAATTCGGATGAAGCGTACACCCGTCTCAAGGCGGGGCGAATTAAACCGTGGCCTGTCCCCAATTTCTCCGGTAAAAATGAGAATGTTTCCGCAGTCTGAGTATCCCTTCTGCCAAAGACTACCGGCGGTAGATTTTCTGTTGAATGGCGGTACAGACTGGAAGCGGATATTAGATTACGATATTCGGTTAGTTGTCGCATCCCGGGTGATTATAAGGACGTTTTATAAACAGATGTGGGTGCATTTGATACCAGTCTTTCATGGCCTGGATGGGTGTTCGACTCTGCAGTGCGGACTGGGGTAACTGGTGGTTGTAGAGGTGCACATAGCGCATCAGAGTTTGCTCCATATCTTCACCGCTTATGAAGTGGTTGGTCTTGAGGATGTCGGCAATCCGTCCATTGAATCGTTCGACCATGCCGTTGGTCTGCGGTG
>JAGXHU010000038.1 GCA_024636015.1 Halothiobacillus sp. | reverse complement strand
CGTCTGGGGCTGCCCGGCATTCCGGTATCGGCCGAAACGGCACCCCTGGCGCAATTGCTGGCAATATTACCGGAGACCGGCGCCCGGATTCATATCAACAATGTGTCTTCCCGAGCAGCGGTTCGACTGATCGAACAGGCCAAGGCCGACGGCCTCCCCATCACCGCATCGGTCAGTGCCCATCATTTGTGGCTATCCGAAATGGATACCGACGCCTTCTGCGGCAACACCCATGTCCTGCCGCCCCTGCGCAGCCTGAGGGATCGGGATGCCCTGCGCGAAGGTCTCGCTAAAGGCGTGATTGATTGCGTCATTTCCGATCATCAGCCGCATGAACCGGATGCCAAGTTGGCGCCCTTCCCCGAGACCGAACCGGGTATCTCCGGGCTGGAAACGCTGCTGCCACTGATGCTGAAACTGGTCGATGACGGAGTACTGACGCTGGAACGCGCCCTGGAGGCCTTAACCCGCTGCCCGGCCGACCTGTTCGGACTGACCGATTCCGGTCGTATCGAGATCGGTGCACGGGCCGACCTCGTGCTCATCGATCCCGACGCATTCTGGACGCTGGATGACTCGACGTTGCACTCGGCCGGCCGCGACACACCTTTTTTCGGCTGGGATTTCCGTCATGAAATTCAGGCGACCTGGGTCAATGGAAAACAGGTTTTTCGGCGTGGCAGTGCGCCATGAAAGCGTCATATCCCACTGTCATCATGCATTCAATCGACCCTCAATCCACACTAATGGAGAACGCCCCATGGCCACGAAAATTCTGAGCATCATGCCTGCTGATGACTGGTACGCCCTGATTTCCGATGAAGACGAGGGCACCGGTTACGAGCCCCTCACCTGCTTTGCGCTGGTGCAGACGGACGAAGACGGCGAAATGACCACCGAAGTGCGTCCCATGATCTGGGCTGACACCGCCGTGGCCTTTGCCGATGAAATCGAAGGCTTCATGGATCTGGAGCGGATTGAGGAAATCGGCGACGACGAACTCGACCTCGAAGACGACGACCAGTAATTCGCCGAAAGGCGTCATCTCGGCTTAGCGCCGGGATGCCAAGAGCCGACGCGCATCTGCGCCCGTCGGCTTTTTTTATGGCGCCTACTTTTCGGTGAGCAATTTCCGGATGATTTCACCCGCCACGATATGCCCGAAAATATTGGGCATATAGCTGATCGTGCCGTTGATGGCGCGGGGTCGAACCCCATCGGTGGTCGGCACATGCTTGGCGGGTTTGCTGGGCAATTCGGTCGAATAGACAACCGGCACATCCAGCGGCGACTGCAAACGGCGTAGTCGGGATCGCAATACCCGGGCCAAACCACAGCCCTGAACTTCAGCCAATGTGCCTACCTGCACGGCGCGCGCATCGATCCGGTTGCCTGCGCCCAGCGCCGTCATCGTCATGATGCCACGCGCTCGCGCCTCGGCAAGCAATACAGCCTTCACCCCGATCGAGTCGATACAGTCGGCAATGGCATCAACCGGATGCTCCGTCAGGAACTCGACCACGGCCGACTCCTGCAAAAATATCGGCAAGGCAATGGTGGTGATATCGTTGCGAATCGAGGCAAACCGAGCGACGGCAACCTCTGCCTTGGATTGCCCGATCGCCGCTTCCGTCGCCAGCATCTGGCGATTCAGATTGGAGCGACCAAATCGATCATGATCGAGCAGATACACCGTCCCCACGCCCGCACGGACCAACGATTCGGCGCAAGCGCCACCTACCCCACCCAACCCGGCAACCAGCACGCGTGCGGTGCGCAACCGCGCCAGACCGCCCGCGCCGATCAGTAACTCGGTACGTTCATCCGTCTGTTCCACATCGGGGAGAGGTAATAAAGATTCGCCAGAAGCGAGCGTGTTGGATGGTATCGACATAGGCTGTTTATTCTGAGCGAAAAACACGGCACCGTATAGCGTCCATCATCAAATTTCGCAACTATTCGGATCAACCCATCACTCAAACCACCCCAAACTTCTGAGAACCGCGTGATGAGACAGCAGACAAGGAAGTACGGATATTCAGGTAATCCTTCCCAAGGTCATCGACCTCATGACGCTAACTCGATGACAAAGGCAGAAATTGATATGCCTTCGTACTATTTTATCGCACTGCAAACAAACTGCCCAAGCTGAAATTTCCAGCCACATCGCCAACATAGACAAGACAAGCCGGCTTGTTTACTCTCCCCTAGTCGAGCCTGCACAACGCACGTGATTTGGTCGGCGGCAACGGATGATAAGGATCGCTATCTTCAAGCCTCGGGCTTACTCCAAATGGAATCTTTAGCCACAAAAAGCTGAGCGTGAGACGCTCCCGGCCACACCGGGATGGACTCCTCTCTCGATTGGGAACGCACCGTATTGTGACCACCACTGAGCCCCGTTCACCCAAGCAAAGCCTCCCGCCTCAATGCACCTCGGAAATTCAGTACCTTCAGGAGCAGTTGGAGCGGCAACAGGCTTTGATGCAGTCATTGTTGGGGCAAATCGACATCTTGATGTCGGCCGATAATGAGCAGGAATTACTCGACGTCGTATGCACCCAGCTGCTGGCCACCGGCTTGTTCCTCGGAGCATGGGTTGCTCGAACCACCGCCCAACCCGACGACCTGCAGGTACTGGCAGCCGGTGGAGATGGCATGACGCTTCTGGCGCAGCTTACCGATGCGCAAAAAACCCCCTGGGCCGCCCGACTTAACCAAGTGGAACGCATACAGGACATGCTTGTGGAGGATGGCCCTAGCGCCGAACTGGTCACCCCCTGGCAAGACGTGATCCTCCAGGGTTTTTCAACGACAGCGCTCTTCATCCCGATTTTCAGGCAGCGGCGCCCCTGGACTGCGTTGGTCGTCGTGGCCCAACACGAGGGGCCGCTGGATCACTTATTGAGCGACATGCTCAAACGCCTGGGTGAACTCCTGACCAATGCTTTCACTCAACTTGATCTCCGAGCCCGGTTGATTCTCGAACGCGAACAGGCCGCTTTTCTCGCCCACCACGACGCCTTGACGGGGCTGACCAATCGCCGTGGCATCGATGAAGCACTGCCCAAGGCCATGGCCCGTGCTCGGCGGAATAATATGAAACTTGCCGTCGTCATGCTGGATTTGGATGATTTCAAACCCATCAACGACCGATTTGGACACGCGGCGGGGGATGCCCTGCTGCAGACTCTTGCCCAACGCATCAAGGCTACCCTCCGCGAAACTGACCTGGCCGCCCGCCTTGGCGGTGATGAGTTCCTTCTGCTGCTCGAAGGCATTGAGCAAAAGAAACACCTCAAGAAAACTCTGGAACGTATTCATAACGTACTGATCGAGCCGGTTGAACTGCCGGAAGGCACGACCCGTATTCACGCCAGCATGGGCATTGCCCTGTTCCCACAGGATGATTGTGAGCCGGAACAACTGATTCGGCATGCCGATGCCGCGCTTTACCTGAGCAAAAACAAAAAAAGAACGCGTAAAAACAATTGGTGCATCTGGAACGATCACACGACCGATGCACTGGAACAAACACCCCCTACGGATCTCCATACCCTGCCCTACGGCGTGGCAGCAGCCAACCTGTTGCAACGCTTTGTACCGCAGCTCACCAGCCTGGTTCATGATTTTGTCGACCACTTTTACGCCGAACTCAAGGCCGACCCGGATGCCGGGAAAATCATCAAACAACTCAATGAAGATGAATTCACCCATCTAAAAGCGCGTCAATCGGCCCATCTGAGCCAACTTCTGGACCCGGATCTCACCGAAGAAACCCATCGACGGACGGCAAAACGGGTCGGCGAAGTTCATGCCCTGATTGGTCTTTCGGCCAGCAGCCTGGTTCGTGCAATCACCATCTATCTGCATCAGTTTGATGTACTGATCGCGCAGCACCGCTTGTCGCCCCATGATCACTCCCGACTCGAACTCGTCCTGACGGAGCGACTGAGTATCGAGCTATCGGAAGAGTTGGAGTCCGAGCATCAAATCAACAACCAATACCAGAATATTCTGCTCGATGTCGACGCCCTGGGGCGTCAACCACTCTCCTGGCAGGAGTTCAACGAGCGGCTGCTGGTCAAATTGCATCAGTGTCCAGGCATCCAAGCCTGCTGGATTGGCGCGCCGGCTTCAAATGGCATCTTCCTCATCAACTTCAGCGAAGGTATGGAGCCCTTCACCGAAGCCATGCAGGCGCATTATGGGGCCATCCGAATGCCGAAAATCGCGCCAGGCGAACCGGAGATGTCGGGCTCGGCAGCACGGGCTTTTCGTCAGGCCCATATACACACCATCGATAGTTTTTCTACCGCGGACGAAGCCGAGCCCTGGCGAGAAGCCGCGTTGAGTGTGGGGATTCGCAGCTCTGTCGGTATACCGATTATTGATGACCAGCGCCGGCCGCAGGCGGCCCTGACCCTGTACGGCGCGTTCCCCAATATGTTCGAAACACCTCTCCGCCAGTCTTTCTGTCAGCAGCTTGGGTTTATCGTGAGCCAGACCTGGCAGCAATTCAAACAAACCCAGATCGTCAACACCTCGATCGAGGAATTGGATCTCTGGCGACAGGCCTTTTACGGCAAGGGCCTCAAACTGGCCTACCAACCGATCATTGGGCTGGCGACAGGACGAATCGAAAAAGTGGAAGCACTCGCACGTCTGCAGCTCGACGATGGTCGCACCATCATGCCGAACGCCTTCATTCCCCGGCTGAACGACCATCAAATCATCCAGCTTTTTCGCATGGGGCTCGATCAGGGCTTGCAGCAGCTCGTTCACTGGGATCAGGAGTTGCCGGGTTCCAATCTAGGGTTGGCACTAAATCTTCCCCTGGAAGCGCTCACGGACGATGCCTGTCCAGACTGGGTTCACGAAGCGCTGTTGCACCATCAGATCCCGGCCGCGCGGCTAACCCTGGAAATGCTCGAACACCATGAGGTGGTCGACGTCAATCAGTCCCAGCATCAAATGCGCACCCTGTCTGAGCTGGGTGTCAAACTCGCGATGGATGACCTCGGCGCCGGTTACAGTAATCTGATCCGGTTGAACAACCTGCCCTTCGATACCGTCAAGATCGATCAGGCACTGATTCGTTCGGCCTATAGCGACCCCGTCCGGATCATCAAATTCATCGGGGCTCTGATCCACATGACCCATGCCTTGGATCTCACCGTGGTGGCGGAAGGGCTCGAAAACCCGGATCTTTTGGAGGCGGCCCGCATTCTGGGTGCCGACATGGCACAGGGATACGCCATTGCACACCCCCTCTATCCCGAAGACTTAACCGCATTCTATCGTCAACACAATGTCACCACCGAGTTGACGCCCCCCCTAACGGCACTGGGGGCGATCGCCTCTCTCTGGCGAATGATCAACGCCCGGATCCCGGCCAGTCAGGTGCCGAACCTGGGCCAAGTGAGTCAGTGCCCCGTCCATGCATTCATCACCACGCAGGGGTTGCTGGGCAGTGAACTGGACAAGGCACACCAGGTTCTACACGAGAGCGAGCAGCGTGATGGCCGCAACAGTGCCACCTTCCATCACCAGTTGCAGCACGTTCAGACGCTGCTGGCCACACTCGTACCACAACCGGTCATGCAACTATGAACGATCCCGTTATTCACGAACTGACCTGCTACATCGTCGGCGGTGCGGTACGCGACCAATTGCTGGACCGCCCGGCCGTGGATCGGGACTGGGTGGTGATCGGCAGCAGTCCTGCGGACATGCTACGCCGTGGTTTCCGTCCAGTGGGGCACGACTTCCCCGTATTTCTGCACCCGAAAACCGGGGAGGAATACGCCCTCGCCCGCACCGAGCGCAAACAAGGACGCGGGCACCAGGGCTTTGTCTTCCATGCCGCACCGGATGTCACGCTGGAAGAGGACCTGCAACGGCGCGATCTCACCATCAACGCCATCGCCCAAACACCGGATGGCAACATCATCGATCCCTTCAACTTCAAGGCGGATCTTGATACACGTATCCTGCGGCACGTCAGCCCCGCTTTTGCCGAAGACCCCTTGCGGGTGCTTCGCGTTGCCCGTTTTGCGGCCCAACTGGCCGGTGATGGTTTCACACTGGCCGAGGAAACCCGTACGCTCATGACCGAGATGACGGCCTCGGGCGAACTCGACGACCTAACCGCCGAGCGGGTCTGGCAGGAAACACAGAAAGCACTGGCCAGCCCGAATCCGACCCGGTACTTCGAAATATTGCGCACGGTGGGCGCGCTACGAGTGCTGTTCCCGGAGGTGGATGCCCTGTTCGGTGTGCCGCAACCGCCGCAGTACCATCCGGAAATCGATTCGGGCGTGCATACTTTTCTGGCCCTGACGGCCGCCGCCGCCCTGACCGATCAGGTCGCCATCCGCTTTGCCGTGCTCTGCCACGATCTGGGCAAGGCGCTCACGCCCCCCGAGGAATGGCCCCGCCACATTGGTCACGAACAACGGGGCGTGGCCCCAGCGCGCGCCCTGTGCGACCGGCTGAAGGTGCCCAAGGCCGTGAAGGAGCTGGCCGTGCTCACCACCGCCCAGCACGGTCGGGTGCATGAAGCGCTCAAGATGCGTCCGGCCACCCTGGTCGACCTGATCGAAAGCCTCGACGGCCTGCGCCGCCCCGAACGCATGACCGATGTGCTCTCCGCCTGCCATGCAGACGCCCGCGGCCGGTTGGGATCGGAAACCTGTGACTACCCGCAGGCAGAACGCGTTCTGGCGGCCGCCGAAATCGTCCGCAGCATCTCTCCGGCGCCATTTCTGGAACAAGGGCTCAGCGGCGTTCAACTCGGCGAGGCACTGCGTCAGGCTCGCACCCGCGCACTGAATGATCATCTCGACCCGCGTTAAGGCGCACTGGACCCCCTACTCGGCCACTCTATTCGCCCGGCGATTGCTTGTTCAGTGAGGCAATCAATGGACAAGAAACATGCCCCGCCTGCGCGGTGTGGCAGGCCGATACCAATGTCGACAACACCACCTCCATACGGGTTAAATCCGCCAACTTTTCCCGCACCATCGAGAGCTTGTATTCGGCCAGATGGCTGGCTTGTTCGCAATCGGCGCCCTGATCGAGCCTCAGCAAATCGACAATCTCATCCAGGCTGAATCCCAAACGCTGCGCGGATTTCACAAACTGTACGCGCGCCACGTCCGCATCCTCATAGCGACGAATGCTGCCATAAGGCTTATCCGGTTCGGTCAGCAACCCCTTGCGTTGATAAAAACGGATGGTTTCGACATTCACGCCGGCCATTTTGGCCAGCACGCCAATCGTCATCGAGGCGGAAGGTTTTGTCATCGCATTTGACTCCGTACTTGAGTACAGCAGTAAGGTTAGCCTGTTGCTGAATATTTCGCGAAGTCTGTCGAAAGGAGAAAGTCATGAATTCATCAAAACAAGGGCGTGGAGCTCTGCTGGCCGGCGGCCTCGCCGCCATACTCGCCTCCACTTGCTGCCTGGGCCCGTTGATCCTGCTGGCGCTCGGATTTTCCGGCGCCTGGATCGGTAACCTGACTGTATTGGAACCGTACCGTCCGATCTTCATCGGTATTGCGCTCATCGCCCTGTTCTTTGCCTGGCGCCGCGTCTATCGCCCCGTCACGGCCTGCAAACCCGGCGAGGTCTGCGCGATCCCCCAGGTACGCACCACCTACAAACTGCTGTTCTGGGTTGTCGCCCTGCTCATCCTCATCGCGCTGACCTTCCCGTATATCGCGCCGCTGTTTTATTGATCCCCCGATCCGGAGTCCATCATGAAAAAAATCCTTGCTGTTCTTTTACTGACGTTCGTCTCCCTGCCGACCTGGGCGGCCACTCAAACCGTCACCCTATCCGTACCGGGTATGTACTGCGCCGTCTGTCCAATCACCGTCAAAAAAGCGTTGACGGCGGTCAAGGGCGTCACCAAGGTCAAGGTAGACCTCGACTTTCGTGAAGCCAGCGTCTCCTACGACGATGCGAAAACGAATGTTGCCGCCTTGATCAAAGCCACCACCGATGCGGGCTATCCGTCCGAAGTCCAAAAATAATCGTTTCCGCAACGGTTTTTCGTATTGATCCGGGGTAGTGGCGAGGCTCATCCACGTGGATGAGCCTCGCCACTACCTGGGACCCCTTATCCCAAACGGGAAGGCCGCCCCAAAACCGACCTTCTCCTGATCCACAGGATGCACCCCATGATTACCTTCAAAATCGACGGCATGACCTGCCCCTCCTGCGCCACCCATATCCACGATACCCTGATCCAACTCCCCGGCGTCGAGAAAGCCGATGTGTCTTACCCCGCTGGTCTGGCAAAAGTAACGGCCAAAAATGAACAGGATACCGAGCACCTGATCGCTGCCATCAATAGCTTAGGCTATCGCGCTACCCTAGATGTGCCATCACCTGCGAAGACATCGGATACCCCGTCGGATGCGGGTTTGCATGTCGCCGTGATCGGCAGTGGCGGCGGTGCGATGGCGGCCGCGCTCAAAGCGGCCGAACTCGGCGCGCGGGTCACGCTGATCGAGCGCGGCACCATCGGCGGCACCTGCGTGAATATCGGCTGCGTGCCGTCCAAAATCCTGATTCGAGCCGCTCATGTTGCCCACATGCGCTGCTACAGCCCCTTCGACGACGGGATACCCGCAGCCACCCCGGTGGTGAATCACCACGCCCTCCATGCCCAACAGCAAGCACGGGTCGATGAACTTCGTCATGCCAAATATGAAAACATTCTGGAAAACACCCCGGCCATCCGGGTTATTAAGGGCGAAGCCCGCTTTCAGGATGCACAACATCTGGTCGTGGACCGGACCGACGGCGGCAGCGAAACAGTGGCCTTCGACCGCTGCTTGATCGCCACCGGCGCCCGCGCCACTATTCCGGCCATCGACGGGCTGGAAGGCACGCCCTACTGGACATCCACCGAAGCACTCGCCAGCGACTCGCTGCCCGCACGGCTCGCGGTCATCGGTTCCTCCGTCGTCGCGGTGGAACTGGCGCAAGCCTTCGCCCGACTGGGCAGTCAGGTCAGCATTCTGGCCCGCGATACACTGTTCAGCCACGACGACCCGGCCATTGGCGAATCCCTGACCGCCGCCTTCCGCGCCGAAGGGATCGACGTTCAGGAACAGACCCAGACCCAATCCATCACCTACGATCAGGGTGTATTCACCCTGCGGACGAATCAGGGCACGATTCAGGCCGAGCAAGTGTTGATCGCCACCGGTCGCACCGCCAACACGGACCGCCTGAACCTGGATACCGCAGGCATCCACTCTGATCGACAGAACCGAATTTCCGTCGACGCACAAATGCGCACAAACGTCGCCCATATCTATGCAACAGGCGACTGCACCGCTAATCCCCAGTTTGTCTATGTGGCAGCGGCAGGCGGTACCCGTGCGGCCATCAATATGACCGGCGGCGAAGCGACGCTCGACTTAACCACTATGCCCGCCGTCGTCTTCAGCGACCCGCAGATCGCCACAGTCGGCCTGACCGAAGCCCAGGCGCAAGCACAGGGCATCGAAACCGATAGCCGAACGCTCACCCTGGACAACGTGCCCCGCGCGCTGGTCAATTTCGAGACCCAGGGGTTCATCAAACTCGTCGCGGATGCAAAAACCGGGCGGTTGCTGGGGGTTCAGGCAGTGGCCGGAGAAGCGGGCGAACTGATTCAGACCGCCGCGCTGGCGATCCGAGCCCGCATGACCGTGCAGGAACTGGCCGACCAGCTCTTCCCCTATCTCACGATGGTCGAAGGCATCAAACTCGCCGCCCAAACCTTCTCGAAAGACGTCTCAATGCTGTCCTGCTGCGCAGGGTAAACGCACACTTAAAGTCGACACTTGTCCTGGCAAGGGCACCTCAACTTTTTATTTTGTAGAATAAGCAGCCCTCAATCTCTATTGATTTGACAAAAAATCTGATCAATACTAATTAGTAGAGGGTCGCTAAAATTTACACAGTTCCCCACCGACCCACCGTTTGTTTTTTCGGTAAAAGCAGTTAAAAGGAAGCAGGCGACCGGCCGACACAATTGGCCAAACCTGATATTTCGACGTCATACACCCAAAATTGACTGGCGGAATGCTATGGAATATGCCCAACCCGTTGTCCATCGCGCCCCCACGCAGCGCCTCTGGCGCGCTCTGGGATTGACTAAACTCAGAATTATTCAGAACGATAGCATCGTGGTCCTCGGCGGATTCTTGCTGGCCGCGCGCCAGCAAATGCTTATCGTTATCGCCGCCTTTACGGTCAGCACCTACCTATTGGGTCTGAGCGGCTATGTGGGCCGGAGGTACCCGTGGGTTATCACCGTAATCGGAACTTACTGGCCCCAGCTCAGCGAGCACGACTTTGAAACGCAAGGTGAGGAATTACGCCTCTGGGCAAAACGACAGTTCAACTTTTCAGTACCGGCAATCAGCGTAGTGAGCCCGGTGCTGGCCATTGACTATGTGCCGCGCGCACTTTTAAGAGTGCGCGTTATCATGCCAGACAAACGACCTACCGCTTCGCCACGCTCATTCTGATCGGGAGAATCTCATGAAGTCGGGATCACGCGCACACTGCCACCGCGGTAAGACCGTCAGGCGCATTGCCGTCACGATACTCACCTTACTCGCCCTGTCGGTTTTGTACGATGATGCCTGGGCTTTGCCGGTCAGCAGTTTCCTCGAGCCGGCTGGCCCGGTCGCAGCAGCGCAGAAAAACCACTTTATCTGGGTGACCTTGATCACGCTGATCGTGGTCTTGCCCGCCATCATCCTGACGCCCTACCTGGCCTGGCGCTATCGCTATGGCGCCAAAAAAGTGGCGTACAAACCCAAATGGGCGTTTTCGTGGCTGTTCGAAATCCTGATCTGGGGTGTCCCCACGATCATTGTGCTGATTCTCAGCGTGCCCCTCTGGAACAGCACGCATCAACTCGACCCCTATCATCCGCTCGCTTCTACACAAAAGCCTTTGCACATCGAGGTTATTGGGCTGGATTGGAAATGGCTGTTCATTTATCCCGATGAGGGTATTGCCACCGTGGGCGAGATGGCCGTGCCCGTCGGCCGGCCGATCGCACTCGACCTAACCACAGACACCGTCATGCAATCATTCTGGATTCCGGCGCTGGGCGGCCAGATTTACGCCATGCCGGGCATGCGAACCAAGCTGCAGCTGCTGGCTGACAGACCGGGGCAGTTCCGCGGCCTCAACAGCCAGTTCAATGGCATGGGTTTCGAGCATCAGCAATTTCTCACAGTGAGTCTGAAAGACGACGCCTTCAAAAACTGGGTCCAGCAGGTCAAATCCCGGGGCATCCCTCTGAACACCGGTCGGTATGGCACATTGAATAAACAGTCCACGCGTGCGGAATCCTTTGCCGCATTGGGCACACCTGCTATGCCGCAGGACATTCTCTACTTCTCGAGCGTTCCCCCGAATTTCTTCCAACAAGTCATCGCACGCTACCGATCCGGGCACCCTTTGCCCCCCGGAGACCAACCGGGCACCAAAGCCCACGGTGGCCACAGCACGCCCAGCCCCAATGGCAAAACCGGTTTAGGAACCTGAGGTCTTCATCATGACGGCAAGCGATTTATGGCATCTTGTTTTCGGGCGACTGGGCCTGCAATCCCTACCGTTCTGGGACATGATCCAGCATCCGACCCCAAGCCACATCATCAACGGCATCATCGCCACCGGTGCAGCTGCCGTGGTCGTGATCGGGGCCTTGGTCACCGTGTTCCTGATCACGAAATACCGCAAATGGGGCGTACTCTGGTCCGACTGGCTGACCAGCGTCGATCACAAGAAAATCGGCATCATGTACATCGTGCTGGCCTTCGTGATGCTGGCCCGCGCCCTCATCGAAGCATTGCTGATCCGCACGCAGCAAGCCGACGGGCTGAACGGTGGTTTCCTATCTGCCGATCATTTCGCCCAGCTGTTCAGCACCCACGGCACCATCATGATCTTCTTCATGGCGATGCCCTTCCTGATCGGTCTGATCAATTTCGTCATGCCGCAACAAATCGGCGCGCGGGACGTGTCGTTCCCCATGATGAATTCCATCAGTCTGGGGTTGACGGCCGCCGGAGCCGCCCTGGTCATGGTCTCGCTCGTTCTCGGCAAGTTCGAGACCGGGGGCTGGACCGCCTATCCACCCTATACGGAAGCCGCATTCAACCCCGGGCCCGGCGTGGACTACTGGATCTGGGCCATCGCGCTCTCCTCGATCGGAACCACAATGACCGGCATCAACTTCGCCGTCACCATCTACAAAAAAAGGGCGCCGGGTATGACCCTGTTCCGCATGCCGCTGTTCACCTGGACGGCCCTGTGTACCGCCATCCTGATGATTTTCGCCATGCCCCCGCTCACGGCCGTCAGTCTGATGCTCGCGCTGGACCGCTACCTGGACTTCCATTTCTTCACCAATGGCATGGGCGGCAACATGATGAACTTCGCCAACCTGTTCTGGCTGTTTGGTCATCCCGAGGTCTATATCCTGATCCTGCCCGCCTTCGGGGTGTATTCCGAGGTGTTTTCGACTTTTTCCGGCAAGCGCCTATACGGATACACATCGCTCGTCTATGCCACGATGGCCATTGCCGTGCTGTCGTTCACCGTCTGGTTGCACCACTTCTTTACCATGGGACAAAGCGCGAACATCAACGCCGTATTCGGGTTGTTGACCATGATTATCGGCATTCCGACCGGCGTGAAGATTTACGACTGGTTATTAACCATGTACCAAGGGCGCGTCCGGTTCACTGTGCCGCTGATCTATGCCCTCGCCTTTTCCGTCCTGTTCGTTCTCGGGGGGCTTTCTGGGGTACTGCTGGCGAACCCGTCGATCGATTTCCAAGTGCATAACTCTCTATTTCTCGTCGCCCATTTCCACAATATGCTGATCCCGGGCCTGCTGTTCGGCATGCTGGCGGGTTACCATTTTTGGTTTCCGAAAGCGTTCGGCTTCCGGCTGGACGAGCGCTGGGGACGCCTATCCGCCTATCTATGGATCAGCGGATTCATACTCGCCTTTTTCCCGCTCTACGCGCTCGGGCTGATGGGGATGACACGGCGGACCGTCTCGTACTTCGATCCGGCCTACACTCCTTGGATGCTTGTGGCAGAAGTGGGTGCGTTGGTGCTCACGGCCGCCCTGACTACCCTCGTGATCCAATTGATCGTCAGCATCCGTGAGCGCAAGGCCAATGCCGTCCCGGTCGGTGATCCCTGGGACGGACGCAGTCTGGAATGGGCTATCGCCGCCCCCAGCCCCGAGTGGAACTTCCCCGTCATCCCCACCGTGACTGACCGCGATCCCTTTGCAGTCGCCAAGGCACAGCACACGGCCTACCAATCCCCGCCGGCCTACGAAGACATCACCCTACCGACCAACAGCGCCATGGGCATGATCATCTGCGTAGTGGGCGGGCTGTTGGGTTTCGCGCTGGTCTGGCACATGTGGTGGCTGGCGATCCTGAGTGCCCTCGCGGTGCCGGTTGCCGTCATCGCCAAAAGCTTCGACACCCGTACCGAAAAAGTCATCCCGGCAGCTGAGGTTCGCCAGCAGCACCAAGCGTGGCTCGCGCAAGCACGGCAGGAAACACCCATCTCACGACAGCTGGAAACGAGTCCAGATAACCACGGTTTGGCGGATAACACGATTGCGGAGGCATCGACATGAGTGCAGGCAACGTCAATACCGAGGCATTGAAGCACCCGGGGATCAATCTCGGTGAAGCCCACGGCGAAGCGCATACCCAGGCCGAAGGCGTCGTGTTCGGCTTCTGGGTGTTCTTGATGAGCGATTTCATTCTCTTCGGCCTCCTGTTTGCCACCTACGCCACGATGGTGGATCACACCGCCGGCGGGCCGGGGCCGAAAGCGCTCTTCGATCTCAAGAGCATCTCGATCGAAACATTCGCGCTTTTGCTCAGCAGCTTCACCTTCGGTATGGCCTCGCTGAACCTGAAGCACGGCGAACGCCGCAAACCGATCATATTATGGCTACTCGCCACCCTGATGCTCGGGCTGATATTTCTCGGGCTGGAGCTACACGATTTCAGCAGCATGATCGACAAAGGGGCCGGTCCCTGGCGCAGCGGCTTTCTCTCCGCTTTTTTCGGCCTGGTCCCCTTACATGGCCTGCATGTTGCGACCGCGTCACTCTGGCTGATCGTGATGCTGGTTCAGATGGGGGTTTTCGGCCTGACCCCACGGGTTAAGACACGGCTACTGAGACTCGGCCTGTTCTGGCACTTTCTCGACATTATCTGGGTCGGAATTTTTTCCATCGTCTATCTGGCAGGACTGTCATGAAACGAAACGACGCGCAATATCACTATGACCTACGCATTTATCAGTGGGGACTGGGTCTTGCCCTGCTCCTCACCGCCATCCCCTTTGCATTGGTGGCCTTCCACGGAGCTCCGCCCAGCGTGCTGCTCTGGATGATCGGCGTACTGGGGCTCATCCAGGTCATCGTCCATTTCCGCTTCTTCCTGCACATCGATCTGTCGAGCCAAAAACGCGAAGACCTTCACCTGATCCTGTTTACGGTCCTTCTACTCGTGATCATGGCGGGGGGCACCATCTGGATCATGCATAATCTCGCTGAACGTATGATGGCGTCTTAAAATCAGCAACTGGCGAAACCCTCGCCCCCGACTTGCTATTGAGGGCCCGCATTCTGAAGGATATAACTGGGCACATCGGCGGCAGAGGTGATCCCGATATTCGAAATGGACACATTGACCGGGTTCGGCGGGACGTATTGGTTGTGACAAATGGCGTAAAACTTGGTTGGATCGTTGAAGTAATTATTGGTGAACTTCAAATCGCCCACGGGCACGCAGCCGCCCATATCCGCGCCATACGGCAACCAGTTCAGCAGGCACAGGTCCTGGGCAAAGCTTGAACCCTCAAACGAGGTGGGATAGCCGCAGGCACCGAAATCGAGCGTGCCCGTCGGGTCGTTCAGCGTCACGTTCTGCGTCAGGGTGATGAACTGCGAACCGCCGTCGGTATAGAAGATATTGCTGCCCGCACCGGCGCGTTTCGACTCGGCGACATTGCCCTGAATCAACAATCCGTTGGCAAAATCCGGGCCCTGCGCGCCGTTGGCGTAGATGGCCCCGCCATCCCACAGTTTCTCGAGGAAATAGCTGAATCGATTGGCGACAATCTGGTTGTTGCTGGTAATCGTCGGGGTCGAATGGGTGCCCCACATATTGGGCGTAGCACCGGGCAGGCCGGGGAAACCATCCTTGTCGAGCAAACCCCAGCCCCAGCCAATGGCCAACCCGCTCCAAGGCACATGGCTAACCGAATTGTGGGCGATGGTGGTGTTCTTGGTGAACCCGACATAAATACCGGCGGTATCCCAGTAATCCTGACCGGTCCGGGTGATCACATTATTCTGGACCAGATTGCCGCTGTTCGTCCCGGCGGCATCCGGGCGCATATCCCGGTCCGAAATGCCGCCGACCTGCAGCGCAGACGACGAAATATCCGTGAAATGATTGTTCAAAATCGAATTGTTCTGGCTGCCGGTGCCGAGCGACAAGGCCACGCCGCCCAGATGCTTGAAAGTATTGCCGACGAAGGCGATGTGATGCGCATACTGCAGGCTGATATTGCCGGGCGTGGAATACGTCACCTGCTGATGCCCGATCACGTTGGGTTGATAACCAGTGCCAATCAGCAGATTACCGCTCTGATCCGCCACATAGCCATTGCTGGAATTCGGCAGCAGCCAGGTCGCATAGGCAAAAACGAGGTTCCTGAACTGAAGGTTCCCGACCGGCGCGGCAGGCGTACCCTTGATCTGCAGCAACGACTCCAGAACCGGCAGCGTAGCCGTTTGCGGCGGCGTGCTGGCCGCCATCAGATAAGTGATGGTCTTCGTGTACGGATCCAGATACCACATGTTCGGATCGGTCAGAAACTCCGGCGCATTCTCCAGCCAGCTGAGCTGATAGAAGTTCCACGGCGAAGGGAAGGTGTTGGCGTTGTCCCAGCACGGCTGAGCCATCACCAGGGTGCCAGATGACACGCTCGCCACCGGACAACGCATCATCTTCCACTGCGTCGTCGTCACGGCTTCCACGAGTTCGGGATGCGTGAGCGTCGCCACGCTGTGTACCGGCCGGTACCCGTTTGAAACCCAGCCGTAATCGGGATTGATGGCCGTGCCCGTATTCGAGCGGGCACGCGTGGCTCGATGGTCGTCCACATAGAACTGACGCGGCATGATGCCGGAAGGCAGATCCGGAACCTGCGCCACACAGCGCCCGCCCGCACATTGAAAACCGCTGACATCCAGCCCGCCGGACAAAACCACGGGCAACACACTATTAGGCGCGGCCTGGTAAACGACCTCATCACCCAGGGCGCCAGAGTCCCGGGCATCAAAAACCAGCGGCGCCTTGAGATGGTAAACGCCCCCTTCGATATTCACCGCAATCTTGCACTGCCCCCGCAATGGGCTATCCCGGACGGTCATCTGCGCCTTCTGAATGGAGGCAAATGGATGCGCCACACTGCCATCGCCCGTGGCGTCACTGCCTGTCGGCGAAACCCAATAGGTCATGCAGGCATCTGACACCGCCGTAGCGGAACCTGAATTGCACCCCTGCAAGGTTGGCAGGGCAAGAACCAGCGCGACAAATGCCACGCCACGGGTAAAACGCCACCGAAAGCTCGGTGCGAAGGATGAAGACATGGTGGTTTCCTTGAGTATTTATTTGTTATGCCCGTGCTTCAAGGCACAGGTCTTATCGCCGACAGCAACATCGCAGGCCAGCGGCGTACGGGAATATCGCATGATCCCTCGGTGGGCACAATCATCCCCAGAATGAGGCACGCCAAATAAACTAGCTAGGCTATTGAATGTTCCAGCGAATACTGGGATGCTCAGCTGGCTGGGAGATTGCAGATATGGACATCCTTGATCAGGGTAATTTTACTCTGACCCCAAATATCTGTTTAGCAAAGCTCTGCGAACGGGTCTAAGCGGACCTTCGTTATAATTCTTTGCCCTCCAAAAATGAATAAAGCCAAAAATTTAATTTAATGTTTTAAATGCGTTAAGACATATCAGAAAGATATTAATAACGCTCAACGGAGGAAGGATGATAACTAGTGGTTCGCTATGGAGACGCTGGGAGCCTCATATCCACGCCCCAGGCACTATCCTCAATAACCAATTCAAAGGCGATGACCCGTGGGGAGAATACTTAACTGCTCTTGAGGGACTTACCCCTATAATCGAGGCAATGGCTGTAACCGATTATTACGTAACTGACGCATACGAAGAGGTGCTGAAGTACAAAAAAGATGGCAGGTTACCTGATGTTAAATTGCTATTTCCAAATGTTGAGCTTCGATTGGATGTGGCTGCTAAATCTGGTTTTGTAAATATTCATTTGCTTGTTAGTCCCGAAGACTCAGAACATGTCACCCAACTCCAAAGAATACTTACTCGTCTGAAGTTCCAGGCTCATGGTGATCGTTTTGATTGCACACGAAGCGAACTGATTAGACTTGGAAAAAAAGCAGATCCCTCTATCACGGACGACCTTTCAGCACTGCGATGTGGAGCTACTCAATTCAAGGTTAATTTTAACGAGCTTAGAGAAGTCTACAATCAAAGTGACTGGGCAAAGGAGAACATCCTTGTCGCAGTAGCTGGAGGAACAGGTGATGGGACCTCAGGATTACGTCAGGCGGCTGACACGACGATACGCCAAGAAATTGAGAAGTTTTCTCACATTATTTTCGCAAGCAATTCAGCCCAACGCGAATTTTGGCTTGGGCAGCGTAACGTTACTGTCGAAAAGCTACGTGAGCGCTATAACGGTTGTAAACCCTGTCTTCATGGTAGTGACTCACACGCAACAGACACGGTCGGACAACCTGTCGAAAACCGTTTCTCATGGATAAAGGGTAGCCTAGAGTTTGATGCTTTACGCCAAGCCTGCATAGATCCTGAAGGACGAGCATTTGTTGGCTCTGAGCCACCACCCTCTGCGATGCCGTCTCAAGTTATCTCCCATGTATCGATAGCTCACGCAACTTGGGCGCAAACTCCCGAAATTCCGCTCAATTCAGGCTTAGTCGCAATCATAGGCGCCCGTGGCTCTGGAAAAACCGCTCTAGCGGACATGATTGCTGCGGGATGTGACTCCATTTCAGCGACTGCGTGGAATGCTAATGAGAACACTAGTCCATCCTTTTTGGTTCGCGCAAGGGCGCTGATCAGGGGTGGGGAAGTCAATCTCTCTTGGGGTGGTGGTAGCGTGACAACGCGGGCACTCGACGGGAGAGATGCTGACGGACATACTTCGTTTCCTCGAGCCCGGTATCTATCGCAGCAATTCGTCGAAGAGCTTTGCTCGTCTAGTGGTGTATCCGATGGACTCATCGAAGAAATCGAGAGGGTGATACTGGAAGCGCATCCGCTTGATGAGCGTGACGGCGCGATAGATTTTGCTGAATTTAGAGAGCATCGGACTAGCCGATTCCGGCAGGCTCGTGACCGAGAGGCCGAAGCGATATCTGATCTTTCAAATCGAATTGCAACTGAGCTAGAAAAAGAAAGCATGGTTACCACCCTTTCCACTCAGGTAACTCAAAAGAGAAAACTAATAAACAGGGCGGTTGCAAGGCCTGAGTGCAACACGGTTATTGAATTGAAGCAGGAGCATCATGCCGCATAGCTATGGCTTTCTCCATCACTTCGCTCATCACTTCGATAGGACATTTGAAGTCGAAGCGCTTTCGCGGACGCAGGTT
>JAGXHU010000037.1 GCA_024636015.1 Halothiobacillus sp. | reverse complement strand
GCCTGCTCGGGCGTTTCGGGTTCGGCCCGTGTCTCGTGCAGGGTTTGGGTCAGGCCGCTGAAACTGCTGATCCGCCAGGACCGGAACACTCGGGGCCGAGGCGCCAATGTCGTACCGATCGAGGGCGAGGGCGCCAGATACCGATCCATCGTGACCAGCGGGGCTGCCGTAATCTCAATATCGGCGCATGCTGCCCATCGTCCCAAAGCCGAGTCCATAACCTGCTGCGCATCCAAATCATCCGGCTGTGCGCTCAGCCCCATTAGATATCCGAGGGCGGTTTCGGCTTGCGCGCCTTGCGCCGAACCACCGAACTTCACTGGCCCCAGACCCACATAGCAAGCAGATTCCGCCCGTGTCAGCGCCACATAGATCAAACGCAGTCCTTCGGTCAGGTCATCATTTCTTTGCGCCTCGACGGCCACCGGATCCATACCGAGGCTAAGCACCCGCTGCGTGCCCTCATGCCGGATTCGGGCGATATCCTTTTTGGCCTGTTCGCTCGGACGAATCAGGCACAGGAATGGTAGGTAAACGACTGGGTACTGCAACCCTTTGGATGAATGAATCGTGGTGATTTGAACCAGATTCTCATCCTGCTCCAAACGCAATTCGTGTTCGGCCTCATTCGCAGCCAGCGCCTGCTGGAACCGTTGAACCAGCGCATCGATGCCCGCCAGTTGGGCCTGTTCGTTCTGCGCCCAATCCGCCAGATGAAGCATGTTCATCAGGCGGCGCTCACCCGATGACCCCGCGATTGCGTTCGTCAGCAGCCGGGCCGGGATACTGTAATCGTGCAACAGGCGATACACTGCCGCGAGCACGCCCCGCGTCTGCCAAAGACGGTGATATTCGAAGAAGTGCTCGGCCGCCGCATCCAGCTGCTCGTCTTGCCGCGCCACTGCATCCAGCTCCGACAATGAACGACAAAACGACCCGGTGGCCAGGGCGCTGCGGACACGGGCCAACTGCCTAGGTTCGGCCATGGCCCGTAGCCAGAGGTAAAAATCAGCAGCCTCGTCCGAGGCGAACAGGCGATGCCGATCCGATAGATACACGCTTTTGACGCCGCGCCGGTTCAGTGCCTGCTGGATGGCCGTGGCTTGCGTGCCTGTAGAGACCAACACTGCGATATCCCGGGGCTGCAGGGAATCCGAGCTGCCCGAAGCGCTCGGAAGCGAATGAAACACCGTTTGCCCGACCGCGCCGGCGCGAATCTGATCGCAGATGGCGGTCGCGCAGTGCTCAGCCATATCGGTGACGAACTGCGTCGCGGCGCGCGTCTCGCCCGGCAAGGTCCAGCCCGTTAGTGAGGGCAGCGGCTTCCCCTGATCCTCCAGCCACCGCGCCTGTCCTTTCGCCGCAACCTTAAGGAATGGAACCGGGTTCCGATCCGCATCTCGATAACCGAAAGCGCCATGGGGCAAGGACTCGGCCGCGCTGAATACATGATTGACGGCATTGACCAGCCCAGCAGTCGACCGATAGTTATTGGTCAGGGTGTAATGACGGCCGCTCGTTGCAGCCCGCGCAGTCAGGTAGCTCTGAATGTCAGCGCCGCGGAACCGGTAAATCGATTGTTTCGGGTCACCGATCAGCACAACGGTCCCGGCAGCGCCCGGGGTGGCCTTCGTGATTCCGAACACCCGATCGAAAATCCGGAACTGCAGGGGGTCGGTATCCTGGAACTCGTCGATCAGCGCCACCGGGAACTGTTGGCGCAATGCATTGGCCAGGGCCGCGCCTTCCGTACCACCCAAGGCCCGGTCCAAATTTAGCAGCAAATCGTCGAAGCCCATTTGCCCGTGCGCCGCCAGCACGGCGCCGATACGCGACCGAAGCCAAAGGGCGGCATGTGCCCACAATGCCTGCTGCGCCTGGTTTTTTGCCGTCGAAACATGCGCCTCAGCGTCCTGCCAATCAGCAAAGGCATCCCAGGCCGGGCGGGCCGGGCGGCTATATCCCTTGTTCAGTTTTGGCGCGGCCAGAAACGCACGGAGTTTGTCATCCAGCGGTAGGGCCTGTTCTGCCCAAGCACAGATCAACGCCAGCGCGTCCTGCAGATCAGCTTCGGTTTTCAGCAACCGGTGACTGACTTTATTCAGCCCCGGATGCAGGGCTGTCAGCAGGGCACACAAGTTGTCTCGATCCGCATTCCAGGCTTGTCGGGCCGCAGCTTCTGCCGCAAGGAGATGTTCATTCTGGGTCGTCAAGCGCGCCAGAATGGCCGCCGCATCATCGTCCGAGAGCGCCACTGGCCCGCCATCCAGCCAAATCGGCGTTCCATCCCGAACCAGCAACACCCGCACACGACTCAACAATGTACCCGGATCACCCAACAACTGCGCCGCCAGCAGTCTTTGCGGATATGGCAACGCGTAGAGGTGAATCCGCCAATAATCCTGTGTCGCTTCCTCGATCAGGGGCTCCATGCCAGTCAACAGGTTCTGATCGAACAGATTCCGGCTATGGAAGGCATGCTCGATCAACATCCGCTGACACCAGCCGTGAATCGTGAAGATGGCCGCCTCATCCATCCAGTCCGCTGCCTTGGCCAGGCGCAGGGCGGCAGCACGACGACTCTGAGGGCTGGCATAGTCTGCGCGTAGATCCAGAAGGACAGGGTCGGCATTCGGGTAATCAACAGCGATGTCGTCGCTACGAAAAATTTGAGCGGCCTCATGCAGCCGCGCCCGAATACGCTCACGGAGTTCATCCGCTGCGGCCTGGGTAAATGTAGCCACGAGGATCTGTGGCGGCATCAGTGGCGTTCGCTCAGATGCAGAATCGACAGGGTCCAGGCGACCATGCCCCAGGACAAGGCGGAGGTAGAGCACCGCAATGGTGTAGGTCTTGCCTGTACCCGCACTCGCCTCAATCAGACGGCTACCAAACAACGGGAAGCTCAAGGCATCCAGATGCTGGCTGGGCTCGTCAGTTTGAGGAGAAAACGGGATCAATAGGGCACCTGGTATGGTTCGCTCGGTTCGCAATCATAACCAAATTGAGTCGCCCACACCGGGGATCACGGATATGTTTTTTCGAGGCAAACAAAAAGGCCCCCGAAGGGGCCTTGATCTAAAGGGGTTGTAATAACCTGATCAACTCAGGTCATCCATACCTTAGAAGTTGTGAACGATACCAACTGAAACAGCTGAAGACTTAGCGTCAACGGTGTTGTTAGAGAAGGCAGGACCCTGCGGGTAGGCGGAATCATGACCACCACCCATAATGGTGTACATACCATTGGTGTCGTTCTTGGTTTGAGCATACATGGCGTATACGCTAGTCTGCTTGCTCATCTTGTAGTCATAACCAACGGCCAACAAATCGCCGCCATTGCTGCCCGTGGAGCCATAGCTGTCAGCCTTGTAGTACTGAGCCTTAATGGTATTCGCACCGAAGCTGTATGCCGCGCCGGCGCCATAAGATTTGACGCTGTCAGATGTGTAGGCAACATTTTTGATGTCTTGGTACAAACCCATAACCTTGAAGCCAGCGATCTTATAGTTGACACCCAGACGATATGCATCTTGGCTGCTGTTTGCAGGAGCAACTGTCGTATTGTTTTTATGCTGCTCATAGGCGGCATCCAGACCAAAACCAGCAATGCTATAAGAAGCACTGGCGCTGTAAGTCTTGAACTGGTCGCCGTAAACACCTGCGGGCGCCGCGGTGTTTGTGTTATTTGCATAAGCAAGAGTTGCCTTGAAGCCCATCAGATCAGGCGTGGCATAGGCGATGGTTTGCGGTGTACGCAGATCCCAGTTTGCATAAGGGCCGCTGATGATGTCCCGTGAATCGCCAATGGTTTCGTTGAACAGGTCGTATTTACGGCCCATCATTTTCATCGGGGTGTCATGACGACCAACAATGGCGGTACCGAAACCACCGGTTACACCGATGAAGGTGTTACGTTCGCCACCTAAACCACCGTTGCCGTAACCAGCTTTGTTATAAAGGCCAGTTTTGTTGTCGTACTTGGTGCCATTCGTGCCAGCATCGATGGTTGTTTCGTACTGATAAATCACTGACAGGCCGTCGTTGATCTTCTCGCTACCTTTGATACCGATGCGTGAAGAGTTGGAGGAGATACCACCAGTGGTGTTGGCAGCATTGTCACCACTCAGGAAGTCATAAGATACGTGGAAATGACCGTACAGGGTGGTGTTGGCCATAGCGGCTGCCGGAGCAACCAGAGCTGCGGCTACTGCGAATGCGATGATATTCTTTTTCATCCGATCGATCTCCAATGAGGTTTGAGATTACAAGATTCCCCAGCAATCTGGGTACCCCGGCAATAGTAGCCGGATGAGGAATTGACACAAGCCACAACGAACTTTTTTACAACAAGCCACGGGTTTTTTGTTGCTTCATTGCAACAGGCGCAGATCTGGCGCCCCATTAAAGCGCATCAGCATTGGGTTTCCCCTGTTCACACCCCGTTATGCGGCTAACCGATGCTGATGAGCGCCGTTCTACCTGCAAAATCCATACACCCACGAGGTGCCAGGCTTCGATATTCATCCCGCACTTCCGATCCTCTTGCGCGAGAACCTTCATTTGAGCACTCACGGGCCGAGTGGGCGCGCGAAATGACTCCAATCCAGGTAGTGGGCGGCGGTCGTCGCTTAACTTACGCGACCAAGGCAAAAAATGACGCGTTGAGCCTTTTGCATCAACTCCCATGGGGCTGGCCTTGGATGGCGATCTGCCTTGTTGTTGCTCATGCGTATGGAACAACCATTCGCTACGCACCACCCCAACCGCTCATCCCTGAGCCCGTCTCTGCCACGGCTGAGCTAATCAGCCCCCCCCTCTTAGGCGTAACTGAGATCGAAGTCCACCATGGACAGATAACCACGTTCCAATTCCAGATCCATGGCTGTCAGAGGGTGTGACTCCAACCAACCTGGGGCGAACAGAATATTCATGGATTGCTTTTTAACCTGCAAGGTCAAATCGGGCAATCGGGTACGCGGTGACCTATCCCGGTGCAACAACACGGCCAACCGAAGGATGACCGCCAAGCGGATGACCTGTCCACGCAGGCCATCATCCACCTGTTCGAACCGCTGCGGTTTCATCTTGCGCCGGTGCACATGCACCAGACTGGCAATAATGCTTTGCGCGGGTCGGGTCAGCCCCGGCATGTCCGCGTAGTTCAATATATAGGCACCGTGATGGTGAAAGCCGGAGTGACTGACCGCCAGGCCGATTTCATGCAGGCGTGCGGCGATTTCCAGCCACGCAGAATATCGGGGGGACTCAATAGCATCTGGCTGGCTGCGCAGTTCCCAATCATCGGCTACTTGCTCGAGCAACATGTTAGCCGTTTTCGCCACATGGTCCGCATGCGAAATATCGACGGTGAATAAGTGCTGGAGGCGCTGCACGGTCGCTACCCGTATGTCGTCGTGATCGCTTCGATCCAGCCAGTCGTAAACCAGCCCTTCTCTCAATGCCCCGTCACTGACGTACATCTGCTCGATATTCAGCGCGGAAAATACAGCCTGCATGGCAATCAGACCACCGACGAAAACCGGTTTGCGATCATCTGTCAAACCAGCGAGCTCAAGTTTCTCCAATGAACCAGCCTTGGCAACGGCCGCATGAATCTCAGCGAGTCCGGACGCCGTAATCCGGCCATCTCCCCAATCATTCGCTTCAGCCACCGACGCCAGCGCCCGGGCCGTGCCCGAACTGCCCACGGCCCGGGCCCACCCCAGCTCCCGATAAGCCGCTTTGTAGGGGCTCAACTCCAACTCCGCCCGGGTTTTAGCTCGGGCCAGCCGAGCGGGTGAAAAATCCCCATCGGCAAAGAACTCCTGCATCAAAGCCACGCAACCGATTGGCACGCTCTCCATTTTTTCAGGATAGGTACCTCGCCCCAGGATGAGCTCGGTGGACCCCCCCCCGATATCGACCACGAGACGAATACCATCAATGGGTATATCGCTCTGCGCGACACCCAGATAGACAAGGCGGGCTTCCTCTCGCCCGGCGATAATCTCGATGGGATGCCCGATGGCACGCTCTGCGCGCCGGATGAACTCCATACCGTTTTTGGCGGCGCGCAGGGTGTTGGTTCCCACGATGCGGACGCTGCCGCGTGGCATGCCCGCGAGACGCTGCCCAAACCGGGTCAGGCTGGCTAGGCCCCGTTCCATGGCTTCTTCGGACAAGTTGCCATCCGCCTGCAGCCCACCGGCCAATCGCACCATATCCTTCATCCGATCGATGACCTGAACCTGTCCGGTATGAATCCGGGCCACAAGCATGTGAAAACTGTTGGATCCAAGATCTACGGCAGCAACCAGCATATCGTCTTGCATATTTTATTTATCCGATGATCTGTACTGGCTAGCTATTATCCTCGTCGTTGGCTGCCGAAACAATTTTAGCGACTGATTCCGCCCATCCACGCGCGTCAATTTTATGAGGGGCGGACGCCAGAGCATGCTTAGGCCTCACTCTCCCAAACCACAGTGGCATAAGTTGGTTGACGGGATCGCTGACTGCCACGTGCTCGACCTGATTGCTTCCAACAAAGAAACCATCGAATTTTGAACCAAAAAAACCCGCCTCGAAGGCGGGTTTTGCGCATCGCACGCGGGGGTTACCCTGTGCGAATCAAAATAAGACGGATGTCTTACTTGATCTGCTGCTTCAAGCTGCCTGATGCATAGCGCTTGTGCATTTCATCCAGTGTGACCGGTACGATCTTGGACGCCATGCCTGCAGCTCCAAACGCTTCAAAGCGTGCCTGGCAAATGCCTTTCATCGCTTTGGTGGCTTCCTTCAGGAATTTACGCGGATCGAAGTTGGCCGGATTGTCATGCAGGTGCTTACGTACAGCACCGGTAGACGCCATCCGCAGGTCGGTATCAATATTGACCTTACGAACGCCGTGCTTGATACCTTCAACAATTTCTTCAACCGGCACACCGTAGGTTTGACCCATGTCGCCGCCGTAGTTGTTGATGATTTGGAGCCAGTCTTCCGGCACTGAAGAAGAACCGTGCATAACCAGATGGGTGTTCGGGATACGAACATGAATTTCTTTGACGCGGTCAATTCGCAGAACTTGGCCAGTCGGCTTCTGGGTGAATTTGTACGCACCATGTGACGTGCCAATGGCGATTGCCAGAGCATCCACATCGGTCTTCTTGACGAAATCAGCGGCTTCTTCCGGATCGGTCAGCAGCTTGTCCATGTCCAACTTCTCGTCGGAACCGTGACCGTCTTCTTCGCCCATCATGCCGCTTTCCAGCGACCCCAGGCAACCCAGTTCACCTTCCACGGAGACCCCAACGTAGTGCGCCATTTCGGCCACTTTACGCGTGATTTCAACGTTGTATTCATAAGAAGAAGGCGTTTTCATGTCCGACATCAGGGAGCCGTCCATCATCACTGAGCTGAAGCCGGATTGGATGGCACGGAAACACACGCCTGGATCAGCACCGTGATCCTGGTGCATAACCACCGGGATATGGGGATACATTTCAACAGCAGCGGCAACCAAGTGGCGCAGGAACGGTTCGCCCGCATAAGAGCGCGCGCCGGCTGAGCCTTGCAGGATGACCGGGCTGTTTACCGCGTCGGCAGCCTGCATGATGGCATGGATCTGCTCCATGTTGTTGACGTTGAACGCGGGCATGCCATAGCTGTTTTCTGCTGCATGATCCAGCAATTGACGCAAGGAAATAAGTGCCATTTAGCCTCTCCAGTTAGATAAAAAACAAAAACGAAATCCGATACATGCTCTCAGAGTTCATCGTGGTCACTCAACCACGGAACATACATGGGAATCGAGTTACTCGGCGCTGATGATGTCGCCTACGCGCACAATCTTCATCGCATTGGTCCCGCCCATCTCGCCCATCAGGTCACCCTTGGTGATGATGACGATATCCCCTTCGTCGAGCCGCTCCATCTGGGTCAGTGTCTCCAGAACCAGTCGATTGACTTCGGCATGATCGGTCGATGAATAAGGGAAATGGACGGCCTGAACACCACGGTACAGTGCAACTCGTCGTGCAGCCACTTCACTGCGGGTAAAGGCATAGATCGGAATATCCGTGTTGACTCGCGACATCCACAACGGCGTGGCGCCGGACTCCGTCAATGCCACAATCGCCGCGACGGATAGATGATTGGCCGTATAAATCGCTGAGTAGGCAATCGCCTGATCGATCCGCTCGAAGGGGATGTCCAACGGCGGCTGCCCGCGCTTGGCCTCAATCTGGTATTCGGCCCGATGGCAGATCCGCGCCATGGTTTCGACCACACGCACCGGATGCTTGCCTGCCGCAGTTTCCGCTGACAGCATCACCGCATCCGTACCATCCAGCACGGCGTTAGCGACATCGAACACTTCGGCACGAGTCGGAATCGGGTTGGTGATCATCGTCTCCATCATCTGGGTGGCCGTAATCACCGGACGATTCATGTCGCGCGCCATGCGGATAAATGCCTTTTGGACGGCAGGCAGCTCGGCATCCCCAATCTCGACACCCAAATCACCCCGGGCGATCATGATGGCATCGGATGCCTCGATGATCTCGCGGATGCTCTCAATCGCTTCGGCCCGTTCGATCTTGGCGACGATATGCGCGGTACAACCAGCTTCCTGCAGCAGACGACGCGCTTCGTGGATATCCTCACCGGTACGGGGAAAAGACACGGCGATATAATCGACACCGATCAAGGAAGCCGTTTTGATGTCTTCCCGATCCTTTTCGGTAATCGCTGGCGCAGACAAACCGCCGCCCTGGCGATTGATCCCTTTGTTGTTGGACAATTCGCCCCCAACGATGACCCTGGTGCGAATCTGATTGCCTACAACGGCCTCGACCTGAAGCACGATACGCCCATCATCCAGCAGTAAAACGTCTTCTGGACGGGAGTCTGTTACCAATGCCTTGTAGGTGATCCCAACGGCCGTCTCATCACCCGAGTCGCGATCCATGTCCGCATCCAGAACAAAAGACGCGCCATCAACCAGCTCGATCTTGCCGGTCTTGAATCGATCGATCCGAATTTTCGGACCCTGCAGGTCGCCCAGGATGGCAATGAATCGCCCCTGCTTCCGAGCGGCCTCACGAACCATGTCGGCCCGATGCTGATGATCGGCAGCCTTACCATGGGAGAAATTCAGGCGCACCACATCCACACCGGCGCGAATAAGTTCGTCGATGACTTGTGGTTTGTCGCTGGCAGGGCCCAAGGTCGCAACGATCTTGGTGCGACGTGTTGAAGATAAATAGCCAGGCGTATTCAAGGGGTGCATGGGAAATCCTTAGGCGTTGGCGCGTTGTTCGAGAATGGCCACGGCCGGCAGGGTTTTTCCTTCAAGGTATTCCAGGAAGGCTCCGCCGGCGGTAGAGATATAACTCACTTTATCGTAAATATCATACTTCTGGATGGCCGCGATGGTATCGCCCCCGCCAGCCAGCGTGAATGCCTTGGTGGTGGCGATGGCATGGGCAATCGTCTTGGTGCCTTCGCCGAACTGATCGTACTCGAAAACACCAACGGGGCCATTCCAGACCACCGTGCCGGCATTCATGATGATTTCAGCAAGTTCTGCGGCCGATTTGGGACCAATATCAAAGATCATCTCTTCGTCCCCGACCTGATCTACCGCTTTCCGTGTTGCCGGCGTATTTTCCTTACCAGGCAGGAAGGGCAATTCAGTCCCAACCACCACGTCCACAGCAATGGGAATGGTCGCACCACGGGCAGTCATTTTTCTCATCAGCGCGATGGCTGTCGGCACGAGGTCATCTTCGCACAGCGATTTGCCCACATTATGACCGGACGCCTTGATGAAGGTGTTGGCGATCCCGCCACCAACCACCATTTGGTCGACTTTTTCGGATAGCGCCTCCAGAACCGTCAGTTTGGTGGATACCTTGGAGCCGCCAACGATCGCCACCATCGGACGTGCCGGGCAGGCCAGTGCCTTATCCAGCGCTTCCAGTTCCTGGGCGAGCAGAATGCCCGCGCAGGCAACCGGGGCAAACTTGGCAATACCGTGGGTTGAACCCTCGGCGCGATGCGCTGTGCCAAAGGCATCCATCACAAATACATCGCACAATGCCGCATATTTTTGCGCCGTCGCGTCAACGTTTTTCTTTTCGCCGATGTTGAAACGTACGTTTTCCAGCAGGACAACTTCGCCCGCGGCCACGACGAACCCGCCATCGATCCAGTCCTTGATCAAACGAACTGTCTGACCCAGTTTCGCACTCATTTCTGCGGCGACCGGTGCCAGCGAGTTCTCGTCGGAGTAGACGCCTTCTTCGGGGCGACCCAGATGCGAAGTCACCATGACTTTAGCGCCCGCCTTCACGCAATACTGGATCGTTGCCAAAGACGCCGTGATACGCGCATCGGATGTCACCTTGCCGTCTTTGACGGGCACGTTCAAATCGGCACGAATGAAGATACGTTTGCCCGCGAGATCGAGATCGGTCATACGGAGAAAATTAGCCATGAAGTCAGCTCCTGAACAAGTTTAAATGGTTTGGTTTGCGTGTCCGCAAAACGAACAACTCAACGTTGAATGACAGAGCCGCGCAATTCTCTCTGCGCGGCTGCCATGAGCAAGCAGGCTAATAAAAGCCTGCTCGACCATCAACCGATAACCTTGACCATCCGCATCAGGTTACTGGTATAACCGTATTCGTTGTCATACCAAGACACGATTTTCACAAAGGTAGGATCCAATTGGATCCCAGCCTTGGCATCGAAAATCGATGGCTGAGCCACGCCACGGAAGTCGGTAGACACCACGGATTCGTCGGTATAGCCCAACACGCCTTTGAGCGCGCCTTCGGAGGCAGACTTCATGGCCGCGCAAATATCGGCGTAGGTCGTTGCCTTGTTCAGCTCGACAGTCAAGTCGACAACTGAAACGTCCGACGTTGGCACGCGGAAGGCCATGCCGGTCAGCTTGCCGTTCAGTTCCGGCAATACGACACCCACGGCTTTTGCCGCGCCGGTCGATGAAGGAATGATGTTTTCCAGAATGCCACGGCCGCCGCGCCAGTCTTTCGCGGAAGGACCATCCACTGTTTTCTGGGTGGCGGTGGCCGCATGAACCGTCGTCATCAGGCCACGCTTGATGCCGAAGTTGTCGTTCAGCACCTTGGCAACCGGCGCCAGGCAGTTGGTGGTGCAAGAAGCCGCAGACACAATGTTCTGGCCGGCATAGGTGTCGTGGTTGACGCCATACACGAACATGGGCGTGTCATCCTTGGACGGCGCGCTCTGAATGACTTTCTTGGCACCGGCATCGATGTGCGCCTGGCAGGTGTCCTTGGTCAGGAAGAAGCCGGTGCACTCGATGACGATATCGGCGCCCGCTTCGTTCCACTTCAGGTTGGCCGGATCACGCTCGGCGGTCAGACGAATCCGCTTGCCATTGACGACGAGGAAGTTGCCATCGACGGATATATCGCCGTCAAAGCGTCCATGTACGGAGTCATACTTCAGCATGTACGCCAGGTAGTCGGCGTCCAGCAGGTCGTTGATTGCAACAACTTCGATTTCAGGGAAGTCTTTTGCGGCCGCACGAAACACCATCCGACCGATCCGGCCGAATCCATTGATCCCTACTTTGATTGTCATTGAATACCCCTGTTACTCACAATTTATGATTTTTAAAGACCGGTATGCGCGGGGCACCCGGTCCATTTTTATTTGAAACGCGTCTGCTGTTTTTAGAGCAGGCTTTGCGCTGTTTCGACGACGTTGTCGACGGTGAAACCGAACATCTTGAACAGTTCACCGGCGGGTGCAGACTCACCGAAGGTGTCGATACCGACAACCTTGCCGTCAAGTCCGACATATTTGCCCCAGAAGCCGGTCACGCCTGCTTCGACAGCCACGCGCGCACGGACCGCCTTCGGCAGTACGGACTCGCGATAGGCTGCGTCCTGCGCATCAAACTTCTCGGTGCACGGCATGGATACAACACGCACTTTCTTGCCGGTCAGCTTCTCAGCCGCCGCGGTCGCCAAAGAAACCTCGGAACCCGTCGCGATCAGAATCAGATCCGGCGTACCTGCGCAATCACGCAGAATGTAGCCGCCGCGCGCAATGTTGGCGATCTGCTCAGGGGTACGCGACTGATGTACCAGATTCTGACGCGAGAAGATCAGCGTGCTCGGAGAGTCGCGACGCAGAACGGCGGCTTTCCAGGCAACGGATGACTCGACCGCATCGCAGGGGCGCCAGGTGTTCATGCGTGGAATCATGCGCAACGTGGCAATCTGCTCGACCGGCTGGTGCGTTGGGCCATCTTCACCCAGACCGATAGAGTCGTGGGTATACACGAAGATCGAACCGATCTTCATCAGCGCCGACATGCGCAAAGCATTACGGGCATATTCGGAGAACATCAGGAACGTGGCCGCAAAGGGCATGAAGCCGCCGTGCAACACCATACCGTTCATGATGGCCGACATACCGAATTCACGCACACCATAGTGCAGATAGTTGCCGTCGCTTTCCGTGGCCGTCACGGCACGGCAGCCTTTCCAAGTCGTCAGGTTGGACGGGGCCAGGTCGGCGGAACCACCGACCAGTTCCGGCAGCATGCCCGCCAGTGCCGTAATGCTGTTCTGAGAAGCCTTGCGTGAAGGGATGCTCTCGCCCTTGGCAGCCACTTCCTGGATGAACGCATCCATCTTTGCCATGAAGTCGGCAGGCAGATCACCCGCCAAACGACGTTTGAACTCGGCTGCTTCGGCCGGATACGCTTTGGCATAGGCGGCCATGGATTCATTCCAGTCCGCTTCCCGCTTGGCGCCTTTCTCGGTCGCATCCCAGCCCGCATAGATTTCGGTGGGAATCACGAACGGCTCGTGGTGCCAGCCCAGGTTCTCGCGCGTCGCCTTGACTTCGGCCTCGCCCAGCGCTGCGCCGTGGCAGTCGTGCGTGCCACACAGATTCGGCGCGCCGAAACCGATGACAGTCTTGGCGCAGATCAGGGTCGGCTTATCGTTGACCGAACGGGCTTCACGAATGGCTGCATCGATGGCTTCGGCATCGTGGCCGTCGACATCACGCACCACGTGCCAGCCATAAGCCTCGAAACGCTTAGGCGTATCGTCGGTGAACCAGCCTTCGACATGACCGTCAATGGAAATGCCGTTGTCGTCGTAGAAAGCGACCAGCTTACCCAGACCCAGCGTACCGGCCAGTGAGCAGGCCTCGTGCGAAATGCCTTCCATCATGCAACCATCGCCCAGGAAGCAATAGGTGTAATGGTCGACCATCTGGTGGCCCGGCTTGTTGAACTGACCGGCAAGCATTTTTTCAGCCAATGCGAAACCTACGGCATTGGTGATCCCCTGACCCAGCGGGCCCGTGGTGGTTTCCACGCCCGGGGTATAACCGTATTCCGGATGCCCCGGGGTTTTGGAGTGCAGTTGACGGAAGTTCTTGATCTCGTCCATCGGGAGTTCGTAACCGCTGAGGTGCAGCAGAGAATAAATCAGCATCGAACCATGCCCGTTGGACAGGACGAACCGGTCACGATCCGGCCATTGTGGGTTCTTGGGGTTATGTTTGAGGTAACCGTTCCATAGAACCTCGGCAATATCCGCCATTCCCATTGGCGCACCCGGATGCCCGGAATTTGCCTTTTGCACAGCGTCCATGCTCAGGGCACGAATCGCATTGGCCAGCTCTCTACGCGTAGACATAAGTCTCTCCACAGTGAAGTTTCAAAGGTAATGTAAATCGGCAGAACCGGCCCCGCCCGCTTTCCAGGCGAGGCCTCAATCGGCTCTTTTTATATTCATAGCTCTTTCCATTGTCACCGTAAATGGCCCGAATGGCAACCGAGCCCAATACCGACAATTTGTGAGGAAAAGGTCAGAACGGGGGCGATTAGCAAGCAAGATTCACGTCCGCCATTTGATGGAACAACCAATCGACGGCCACTGCTCCGTCGGCCCTACGCCGGTCCGCGCCACGAGCGCCATGGCATCGAAAAGTTCTCGAGGGGCGTCGGGTTGACTCTGACGTCCTGAGGCATCCAGACGCCCCCGATATTGCAACAGCAGCTCTGCGTTATACCCGAAAAAATCCGGCGTACACACCGCGCCATAAGCCTTGGCGACGGCTTGCGATTCATCGATCAGATAGGGGAAATTGAAACCATGCGACTGGGCGACAAGACGCATGTTTTCAAGGCTATCTTCTGGATAATCGGTCGGGTCATTCGACATAATCGCCACGCTGTTCACACCCAGAGCTTTCAGATCCTGGGCATCGCGAACGATGCGATCAAGTACCGCCTGGACATAAGGGCAATGATTGCAAATGAACATAACCATCAACCCGCGTGAGCCGCGCAAATCCGCCAACCGCCAAAATCGACCGCTTTCTGCGTCGGGCAAAATAAAGTCTGGCGCAGGATGATTAAATTCGCCTATAGGGGTTGCAATACTTACCATTGGACAAGCTCCTGTTTTTAACTTTAAGTAGCGCGGGATTAGGGCGTGCGTTCGTAGCATGATCTGCCGCCATTCGGCAGGCCTGATAACTGCCCGGCCCCGATAATCGCCGGAAGAATGGAACCGGAAAATGTAGCACAGACGCTAAAGGGGAGATCAAATGCCACTGAAAACCCTCCCTGAAAAAAATAAAGCAGCCTCCTAGACATGACATTAAAATTGTAGAAAATCAGAAAAACCAAGGAAACAACCATGCGGATCACATTTTTTGCCTCACGTCTTCAGACTCCAGCATCCTTGAGCCTCCGCATACGCTCATGGGGCAGAACAGCCGCCCTACTGACCGGCCTGCTGCTGACACTTTTGGCACCGGCCGCCAACGCGGCGCTGAAGTTTGCCATCCCCCCCTTTCTCCCCCAAGCCGAAGAGGAGCATGCCTTCGCCCCGCTGGTACAGCGACTGAGCGAACAGGTCGGGGTGCCCATAGAAATCGTCACTTTCCCCAACTTCCTGGCTTTCTGGCAAGCCACCCGCACCGGTTCCCCCTTCGACATCGCACTGGATTCCGCACCGGTGAGCGACTTTCGGGTTCAGCGCCAGCATTGGCACATCATTGCCAAACTCAATGGCACCGTAACGCAATCACTGGTTACCGGCCCCAAGGAAGTCGTTCTCGACCCCTCGGAGTTGATCAACAAGAAAATCGCCGTACAACCAACCCCGTCAGTAAGCGCACTAACCCTGTATCAACTCTTCCCGAACCCCGTACAGCAGCCAATTCTCGTCTTTAAGGATTCGAACCGGGAAGCGGCTGAAGCCGCGCTGAGCGGCGAAGTGGATGCTGCCATCATCCCCACGCCCATTGCCGCCGGATACCCCGCGTTGAATCTGGTCACAACGACCAAGCCCATCCCCTTCCTTGCCGTCAGCGTAAGCCCGAACGTTCCGCCCGCAGTCGTCGCTGCGCTGCAGAAGGCTCTGCTGGATCTCGATAAAACCCCCACAGGGCAGGAACTGCTCAAACAGTCGCAATTACGCGCATTTGTAGTAGCGAACGACCACGAGTATGCCGGGGACAGCAAACTCCTTGAAGGAACATTCGGTTACTAACCGATATCCGCGCAGGGCGTGATATCCGCCAAAAAATACGCGCGGGGCTGCTAGACTTTGCGGGGACTCACCCGATGCGCTACGGCAATTTGCACGAGTCAAAACTCCCTTTTTAAATCTCCAAGGACTCCAGAAACATGAGCGCGCACGGCGATCACACACATCTATTCACCTCCGAATCGGTCGCAGAAGGCCATCCCGACAAGATTGCCGACCAGATCAGCGATGCGGTGCTGGACGCGATTCTGCGGCAGGACCCCAAGGCGCGCGTCGCCTGCGAAACACTCGTCAAGACCGGCTTTGTCGTCCTGGCCGGTGAAGTGACAACCTCAGCCTGGGTGGATGTAGACGAACTGGTGCGGCGCGTGATCGTCGACATCGGTTACGACAGCTCCGACCTGGGGTTCGACGGCCGTACCTGTGGCGTCCTGAACGCAATTGGCAAACAGTCGTCGGATATTGCACAGGGTGTGGATCGTTTGGTGGAAGAGGAACAGGGCGCGGGCGACCAGGGTCTGATGTTCGGTTATGCCACCAATGAAACCGACGTACTGATGCCCGCCCCGATCACCTATGCACACCGGCTCGTACAACGTCAGGCGGAAGTTCGCAAGAATGGTGAGCTGCCTTGGCTTCGCCCGGATGCCAAGTCACAGGTCACGTTCCGTTACCGGGGAGGCAAGCCGGTAGGCATCGATGCCGTTGTCCTGTCGACCCAGCACGCCCCGGACATCGATCAGTCGATGCTGCGCGAAGCGGTGATGGAAACCATCATCAAGCCCACCCTGCCGGCCGAATGGCTGGATGAGCACACCAAGTACCACATCAACCCGACGGGCATCTTCGTCATCGGTGGCCCCGTCGGCGACTGCGGCCTGACCGGTCGCAAGATCATCGTCGACACCTATGGCGGCATGGCGCGGCATGGCGGGGGCGCCTTCTCAGGCAAGGATCCGTCCAAGGTCGATCGTTCCGCCGCCTATGCGGGTCGCTATGTGGCCAAGAATATCGTCGCGGCCGGCCTGGCCGATCGCTGCGAAATTCAGGTGTCCTATGCCATTGGCGTCGCCGAACCCACCTCGATCAGCATCGATACCTTCGGCACCGGTAAAATACCTGACCACCGGATTCGCGACCTCGTGCGCACGCATTTCGACCTGCGTCCCTACGGGATCGTCAAAATGCTCGACCTCATTCGCCCGATTTACCAGAAAACCGCTGCTTACGGCCATTTTGGCCGCGAAGATACCGATTTTACCTGGGAGCGCACAGACAAGGCCGCAGCATTACGTGCAGACGCCGGACTCTAGTTTTCGGCTATAATCCGAACCGCTGTGCACCCCAAGGAGCGCTGCAACCCGGTTCTATACGACCGGATCAGGCTTGGGGGGCAAGACTCATGAACTCAACGGCGCTCTCAAACCCTGCCCGCCCGGCGGGCTGCTGACACCGATTCCACTGAGGACATGAGCATGCAAAACCCACAAATAAACTCCGCCCTGAACGATTACCGCGTCGCCGACATCGCCCTGGCCGACTATGGTCGCCGGGAAATCCGCATCGCAGAACGCGAAATGCCCGCGTTGATGACCATCCGCGCAAAATACCGCGCCGGCCAGCCCCTGAAGGGCGCCCGAATCATCGGCTCGCTGCACATGACCATTCAAACCGCCGTGCTGATCGAAACCCTCGTCGATCTCGGCGCGAGTGTCCGCTGGTCATCCTGCAATATTTTCTCGACGCAGGACCACGCCGCAGCCGCCATCGCCGCCGCCGGAACGCCCGTTTTCGCCTGGAAAGGAGAAACTGAAGAAGAATACTGGTGGTGCCTCGAACAGACCATTCAAGGCCCGAATGGCTGGACCCCGAACCTGCTGCTGGACGACGGGGGAGACCTCACCGGCCTGATGCACGAAAAATATCCGCACCTGCTGGATGACATCCACGGCGTATCCGAAGAAACGACCACCGGCGTGCACCGCCTGGTCGACATGCTCAAGGCCGGCACCCTGAAAGTCCCAGCAATCAATGTCAACGACTCGGTTACCAAGAGCAAGAACGACAACAAGTACGGTTGCCGTCACTCGCTGAACGATGCCATCAAGCGCGCGACCGATCACCTGTTGTCCGGCAAGCAGGCGCTGGTCATCGGTTATGGGGATGTCGGCAAGGGCTCGGCCGCCTCACTGCGTCAGGAAGGCATGATCGTGAAAGTCGCCGAAATCGACCCGATCTGCGCCATGCAAGCCTGCATGGATGGTTATGAAGTCGCCTCCCCCTATCTCAATGGCCTGAACACGGGCGCCGACGACGGTGCGGATCGCACTCTGCTCGGCAAAATCGACCTGATCGTCACGACGACCGGCAACGTGAATGTCTGCGATGCCCCGATGCTCAAGGCCCTGAAAAATGGCGCTGTTGTCTGCAATATTGGCCATTTTGACAATGAAATAGATACCGCCTTCATGCGGGCCAACTGGGTCTGGGAAGAGGTCAAACCACAGGTACACAAAGTCTACCGTGATGCGCCTGCCGGTCAGACGCCGAATCTGGACAGCAACGATTATCTGATCCTGCTGTCCGAGGGTCGCCTCGTGAACCTCGGCAATGCCACGGGTCACCCGAGCCGAATCATGGATGGCTCGTTCGCCAACCAGGTCCTAGCTCAATTGCATCTGTTCGCTGCGGGCTTCGCCCACGTGCCGATCGAGGATCGCGCCGACCAGATTGGGGTCGACATTCTGCCCAAGGCGCTGGATGAAGAGGTTGCCAGCTATATGGTGCAAGGCTTTGGTGGTGTTCTGACCCGGATGACCCCCACCCAGGCCGAATACCTCGGCGTTCCCATCGACGGCCCCTACAAGGCCGACAGCTACCGCTACTGATGCGCAGGAAAGTCTCTATGCACATACCCATTTCCTGCGAGTTCTTTCCGCCCAAGTCCGACGAAGGCGCAGCCAAGCTGCGCGGCGTTCACAATCGACTGGCCGAAGCGCTCAAACCGGAGTATTTCTCGGTCACCTACGGCGCAGGCGGTTCCACTCAGGAACGCAGCTTCGCCACGGTGCGTGAAATCCAGATGGAATCGAGCGTTCCGGCCGCGCCGCACCTCTCCTGCGTCGGCTCGACCCGAGCGGGTATCGCGGACATCCTCGATCAGTACCGAGCACTGGATATTCACCGTATTATCGCCCTGCGGGGCGACCTGCCTTCAGGCATGCGCGATCCGGGCGATTTTCGTTACGCCAACGAACTCGTTGCCTTCATTCGGGAACATGCGGGCGACTGGTTTCATATCGAGGTGGCCGCCTATCCGGAGTTCCATCCGCAGGCGGCGAGCGCCACCGCTGACCTTGAGCACCTCAAACGCAAGGTCGACGCGGGCGCGAACGGCGCGATCACTCAGTATTTTTACTCGATCGAGGCCTACAGCCGCTTCGTGGACGACTGTGAGCGACTGCACATCGACATCCCGATCGTGCCTGGCCTGATGCCCATCACCAACTACACTCAGCTCGCCCGATTTTCGGACGCCTGTGGTGCCGATCTTCCCCGCTGGTTACGCAAACGCCTGGAGGCCTTTGGGGACGATCTGGGCAGTCTGCGCGCATTCGGGCATGACGTTGTTGTCGAGCTCACGGCCGATCTCGTCTCGGCAGGCACGCCGGGGCTGCATTTCTACACCATGAACCAGGCAGATTCGGTCATCGCCCTCTGCCGCGATTCGGGCGTCTTGCCCACCAATCACACCGGGTAACGCCGGCGCATTGGGGCGGTGGGTCGATGCTACGACCTGCCGCCATCGCATTTCTCGTACCTGTTCTGTCCTGCCTCTTGGGCTGAACATCCCTCGCACATCACAAAGACAGGACACGAATCAGAGGCTCCCTAACTGTCTGCCTACCCAGGCGACCAGGATGGCAGTTCCCAAGATTCAGTGATAATGTCATTTTCAGCCCCGATACTGCCCGGAGCCCCCGATCAGTTCCGTCGTGCTCAAGACGTCGGTTCTACCGATCATCGGGCCAAGCCAACCGGCTTCAGGAATTTATTCATCGACCAAAGGAGTTCAGCATCATGGGTACATTTGCCATTGTCATCTTGGTACTTGCCGTCATCCTTATTTTTGCCGGCGTCAAGCAGGTCCCGCAGGGCCGCATGTACACCGTGGAACGCTTCGGTCGCTATACCCGCACCCTCCAGCCGGGTCTGAACCTGATCGTACCGGTCATTGATCGCATCGGACGACGGATCAACGTGATGGAACAAGTTCTGGACGTCGAATCGCAGGAAATCATCACCCGCGACAATGCCATGATCAAGGTTGATGGTGTGGTGTTCTTCCAGGTACTCGACCCCGCCCGGGCGGCCTATGAAGTCCATCAACTCGATTACGCCATTCTGAACCTCGTGATCACCAACATCCGTAATGTCATGGGCTCCATGGATCTGGACGAGGTGCTCTCCCGTCGCGATGAAATCAATGGCCGGCTGCTGACTGTGGTTGATGAGGCCACCTCGCCCTGGGGGACGAAAATCACGCGTATCGAAATCAAGGACATCACCCCGCCACAAGACCTGATCGAAGCCATGGGACGGCAAATGAAGGCCGAACGGAACAAACGGGCATCGATTCTTGAAGCCGAAGGCGAGCGGCAGTCCGCCATTCTGATGGCCGAGGGTGAGAAACAATCCCAGATTCTCAAGGCCGAAGGTGCTCGAGAAGCCGCCTTCCGCGAAGCCGAAGCCCGCGAACGCCTCGCCGAAGCCGAAGCCTTCGCAACGAAATCGGTGAGTGAAGCCATCGCCAATGGCAATGTTCAGGCCATCAACTATTTCGTCGCCCAGAAATACATCGAGGCATTTGCCAAAATTGCCACGGCGGACAACCAACGGGTGATCATGCTGCCCATTGAAACGAGTCATATCCTCGGTTCGCTTGGCGGCATCGCCGAACTGGCCAAGGAAGCATTCAAACCCGACGCAAAGATCTAACCCCACGTAAAAAAAGAAAGGATGCCCCTATGCAACTGTCCACCAAAAAATGGTTTTCTGCTGTCCCGCTGACCGCGATGGCGCTGATGCTTGTAGCCTGCTCGGATGGCGCACCCTCCTCGGGAGAGATTGAGCAGGCGCTCAAATCGGGAATGACCCAGGCAGCCACCCAGGCACAAGGCAGTGGTAACCCGGTCGGGGCGGCCATGAGCAACATCATGAGTAAAGTCGAAATTCACGATGTCAAAAGCCTCGGCTGCAAGAAGGATGACGCGGGTTCCGGTTACAACTGCAATGTCGAGATGGATGTCACCTCGCCCTTTGCCGGTCGCCAGAAAAGCACCCGGACGCTTCATCTGATCAAAGGCAGCACGGGCTGGGAAATCGCACAGTAATCCCACCATCAACCCGAGATCACGGAAATATGATGATTGAATTTGATTTTTGGGGCTGGCTCATCCTGGCCGTGCTGCTGATCGCGATCGAGATCCTGGCGCCCGCCAGTTTTTTCCTGTGGATGGGGATTGCCGCAGCCATCGTCGGCGGCATCCTGTTCCTGCTCCCCGCCCTGGACTGGCCCATACAGATCGGGCTGTTTGCCGTGTTATCGGTTATTGCCGTCTTCATCGGCCGACGTATCTTCCGCCCAAGCCGCCAGGAAAGTGATCACCCCACCCTGAATCAGCGAGGGGCGCAATATATTGGTCGCCAATTCACTCTGGAAGCGCCCATCGTCAATGGCGTAGGCTGGCTTCATGTCGGCGATTCCCGCTGGCGCGCCCTGGGTGCCGATGCCCCAGTCGGCACTGTGGTACGGGTCGTAGCCGTGGACAGTACCAATCTCGTTGTCCAGCCGGTGATCGAGGCGACGGAACACCCTCAAGAAGTCTAAAATCCCTGCCTTCCGGATTCGCGACGCGAGCCATCACGCACCGCGAGCCCTTTTCCCGTTTTCCCGAGAACTGCATGACCACCAATCAAGACTGGATCAATCGCGATCTATCCGTACTCTGGCACCCCTGCACCCAGATGAAAGACCACGAAACCTTGCCGCCCATTCCAATCGCGCGCGGCAAGGATTCCTGGCTCTACGACTTCGATGGCCGGCGCTACCTCGACGCAATCGGCTCATGGTGGCTGAACCTATTCGGCCACGCCAACCCGTTCATCAATGAACGGATCAAGGCCCAACTCGACCAACTCGAACATGTGATCCTGGCGGGGTTCAGCCACCAGCCGGTCATCGAACTCTCGGAACGACTGGTCGCGCTCACCCCCTCCGGACTGAATCGGGTGTTTTACGCGGACAACGGCTCGTCAGGTATCGAAGTCGCCCTGAAGATGAGCTTTCACTATTGGCGCAATGCGAACCGGCCAGAAAAAACCCGCTTCATCGCCCTGGAAAATAGCTATCACGGCGAAACGCTCGGCGCGCTCGGCGTAGGCAACATGAGCATCTTCACGGAAACCTACGCCCCGCTGATTCGCCCGGCCAGCATCGCGCCCTCGCCCGACTGCCAACAAGCCGATCCCGGCGAGACCTGCGCCGACGTCACCGCCCGCGCCTTGGCTGCCATGCGGGACCTATTGGAACAGGAAGCCCACCAGACCTGCGCCGTGATTGTCGAACCGCTGGTGCAGTGCGCCGCCGGCATGCGCATGCACGAACCGGCCTACCTCACCGGTCTGCGTGCCCTCTGCGATGAATTCGACGTCCATCTGATCGCCGACGAGATCGCGGTCGGCTTTGGCCGGACTGGCACTCTGTTCGCCTGTGAACAGGCCGGCATCACACCCGACATTCTGTGCCTTTCCAAGGGCATCACCGCGGGCTACCTGCCGCTGGCTGCCATCCTCACCACCGAGTCCATTTATCAGGCATTTTATGCCGATCGGCCATCACAACGGGCGTTTCTGCATTCGCACAGTTACACCGGCAACCCTCTGGCCTGCGCGGCCGCCCTGGCGACACTGGACCTCTTCGAGCGTGATCAGGTCATCGAGCGCAATCGCCAGCGCGCACCGATGATTGATCGCCTGAGCGCCCCCCTGGCGGCACACCCGCATATCGCGAATCTTCGGCGAACCGGGATGATTGTCGCCATGGATCTGGTCGACGCACGGGGGCAGCCTTATCCGCGCAGTGATCGACGTGGCCAGAAAGCCTATCGCTACGCGCTCGATCATGAGGTGCTGCTGCGCCCCCTGGGCGAAACCCTCTACTGGATGCCGCCTTACACCTTGAGCGATGATGAGTGGCAGATATTGGCCGAGGTCACCCTGGGTGCGGTCGAAGCGGCAACCCGCGCTTAAACCCGACATCCATGGCCAAAACTCAGCGCCGGAGTGAATGCCTTGCCCACAGAAAAAATACGCCCAAGCCATACCCTTAACCGATGAACCAGCCCGATGCGAATTCCCCGAATCTATCTTGATACGACACTGACCGAAGGCGCGCAAATCACCCTGCCCGCAGACCGGTTCAATTACCTCAGAAATGTCCTGCGACTGCGCGATGAGCAGGTTGTCTGTGTATTCGACGGCCGAGACCATCAGGCACAGGCCCGGTTGCAGCTCGGCCGCCGCGATGGTTTTCTCATGGTGGATCAGGTCATCCAACAGGGCTGTGAATCCCCCCTGAATACCCATCTTCTACAAGCGATGGCCAAAGGGGAGAAAATGGACTGGGTCATTCAAAAAGCAGTTGAGTTGGGCGTACACCGCATCACGCCCATTGCCACTGAACGCAGCGTCGTGGAACTCAAGGCCGAGCGCGCCGACAAGCGTCATGCGCGTTTCATCGATATTGCCATCAGTGCCTGCGAACAGTCGGGGCGCAACACCCTGCCGCGCATCGACCCGATCACCCCCCTGGAAGAGGCCTTAACGCAGGTTGCCGCCACCTGCCGCTGGATTCTGCATCCGGTGACCCCGGACTCGCCGTCATCAGAGATCACCGCCCCCGGAACCGCAGCAGTTTTGATCGGCCCCGAAGGCGGCTTTACCGATCAGGAACTCGACCTGGCACGGCAGCACGCGTTTGAAGCCGTGCAATTGGGCCCAAGGGTCCTGCGCACGGAAACGGCAGGGCTTGTCGCACTGACCGCCCTGCAATTGCGCTGGGGCGATTTTGCGCGAACTCCGACCGACGCGACCTGACACGGACATGCTGTCTGACCCCACATAATGGCGGGTTCTATACTTAATGCCTGCACTACGCCAAAATAGCGGTTTACTTTCATACCCGTATTGCCATGAACTTACATGAATATCAGGCCAAGGCCCTTTTGGCGCGGTTTGCCGTCCCCGTCTCGCCAGGCTTGGTCGTTAACCAAAGCGTCGAGGCGGCGCCCGAACGCCTACCCGCCAGCCAAGACGGCCGATGGGTCGTCAAAGCCCAGATCCACAGTGGCGCACGCGGCAAGGCTGGCGGCATTTCCTTGGCCGATTCGCCCGAGGCCGTCCAGACCCAGGCCGCCAAGCTGCTGGGCCGCACACTGATCACCGCCCAAACTGGCAGCACGGGGCTCCCCGTGCATCAGGTGCTGATTGAACCCGCCGTCGCCATCGCCCGCGAGTTGTACCTCGCCATGACCATCGACCGTCAGAGCCAGCGCGTTGTGGTCATAGCCTCGGCCGAAGGCGGCATGGACATCGAAGAAGTGTCCGAAAAAAATCCCGGCGCCATCCTCCGCCTGCAGGTCAACCCGACCGTAGGGCTGATGGCATACCAGGCGCGACAGCTCGCCTTTGCGTTGGGGCTGACCAACTCGGCGTTCAAGCAATTCCCGGCGCTGCTGCGCGGCATGTACGATGCCTTTATTGCGGAGGATGCCGACCTCATCGAGATCAACCCGCTTGCCGTGACGCAGGAAAATCATCTGCTGGCTGTTGATGCCAAGATCACGATCGACAGCAATGCCGCCTACCGGCAAAAGGCCCTGTTCGACCAACGGGACCTGACCCAGGAAGACCCGACCGAAGTCGCGGCGCGTTCCAGCGGCCTGAACTACATCTCGCTCACCGGCGAAATTGCCTGCATGGTGAATGGCGCGGGACTGGCCATGGCAACGATGGATCTGATCCAATCTGCTGGCGGGCAACCCGCGAACTTCCTGGATGTCGGCGGCGGCACCTCGACGGAAAAAGTCGCAGCGGCCTTCAAACTCATTCTCGCCAATCCCCGCGTACGAGCCATCCTGGTGAATATTTTCGGTGGCATCGTGCGCTGCGACCTGATCGCCACGGGCATCATCTCCGCAGCCAAGGAAGTCGGCCTCACCATTCCCACAGTGGTACGTCTTGAAGGCACCAATGCGGCCGAGGGACGCCAGATGCTGGCCGACTCAGGCTTGGGCCTGATTGCCGAAAACGACCTCGCCAAGGCCGCGGAGCGCGTGGTCGCCCTGTCGAACGGAGTCCCCCAATGAGCATTCTCATCAATAGTCAAACGCGCGTGATCTGCCAGGGATTCACCGGCAAGCAAGGCAGCTTCCATTCGGAACAGGCCATCGCCTATGGCACAAAGATGGTCGGTGGGGTTACCCCGAACAAGGGCGGCCAACAACATTTGGGATTGCCGGTCTTCAATACCGTACATGACGCCGTGCGCGATACCGGTGCGAATGCCAGCATGATTTATGTCCCGGCACCCTTCGCCGCCGATGCCATTCTGGAAGCCGCGGACGCGGGCATCGAAGTCATCGCCTGCATTACCGAGGGTATCCCGGTACTCGACATGCTGAACGTCAAGGCCGTGCTGGCAAGCGACTATCCCGAAGTCCGACTAATCGGCCCCAATTGCCCCGGCCTGATCACGCCGGGCGAGTGCAAGATCGGCATCATGCCGGGCTCGATCCATCTTCCCGGTCGGATTGGCATCGTCTCGCGCTCCGGTACGCTCACCTACGAGGCCGTGGCCCAGACCACGGCCGTCGGCTTGGGGCAAAGTACCTGTGTCGGCATCGGCGGCGACCCGATCCACGGCATGGATTTCATCGACTGCCTGACGCTATTTGCCGATGATCCGCAGACCGAAGCAGTCATCATGGTCGGCGAGATTGGCGGCAGCGCAGAAGAAGAAGCAGCCCATTTCATTGCCGAGCAATTCAACAAGCCGGTGGTTGCCTATATCGCCGGCGCCACGGCACCCACCGGCAAACGCATGGGCCATGCCGGCGCAGTCATTGCGGGCGGCCGGGGTAGTGCCGAAGACAAATTCCGTGCCCTTGAGCATGCGGGCGTGCGTATCGTGCGCGACCCGACCCTGATGGGCAAGGCCATGGCCGAGCTATTGGGTCATGCCCGGGCATGACCACCGGACTGCCTAATGACACGGGCGCCCTGCGCATCGCCCTGGCGCAAATCACAACGCGTGTCGGCGATTGTGTCGCCAACGCCAACCGGGTGATCGACATGATGGCGCGGGCACGGCAAGAGCTCGACGCACGCGTCATCGTCTTTCCGGAACTCACACTCACGGGTTACCCGCCCGAAGATCTGCTGTTGCGCGAGGATTTCCTCGTTCAGTGCGAAACCCAACTCGAACGGATCGCTCAGGCAGCGGGCGACATGGCCGTTATCATCGGCACGCCGCTGCGACTTCCGGCGCATCCGTCGAATGCGCACCGCATTGCTAATGCGGCGGTGGTCATCGACCATGGTCAGATCATTGCCCGTTATGCTAAACGAGCCCTGCCGAACTACGGTGTGTTTGATGAAAAGCGCTATTTCCGGAAGGGACGTGAAGCCTGCGTCGTACAAATCGACGGCGTGCCACTCGGCATCACCATCTGTGAAGATATCTGGGAAGAAAAGGCGGTTCGTGAAACCGTCGAGGCTGGTGCCCGGATCATTCTGACCCTGAACGCCTCACCCTATCATCGCCACAAGACCGTGGACCGAGAGCGTGTGGTGGCCGAACGCATTGCGGAAACCGGCTGCCCGGTGGTGTACGTCAATCTGGTGGGCGGGCAGGACGAACTGGTCTTTGATGGCCGCTCCTTCGTCGCGACGGCAGACAATGCGATCGTCAGCAAACTCCCGGCCTTCGCCGAAGGGCTGGGCTGGGTCGACGTCGAGCCATCGGGCGCCATCGTAGCGCATGGCGCCTCCCACCCTTGGCCGGAAGGCGAGCAGGAAGTCTACACGGCGCTAACCACCGGCATTCGTGACTACGTACGCCAAAATGGCTTTCACGGCGTCGTGCTGGGTCTGTCGGGTGGGATCGATTCCGCACTGGTGCTCACCCTGGCTGTCGATGCGCTCGGGGCCGACAACGTGCTTGCCGTGCGTATGCCATCCCGCTACACCTCTCAGATGAGCCTGGACGACGCCATCGAACAATGCCTCAACCTGGGCGTGCGCTGCGAAACCCTACCGATCGAGCCGGTATTCGAAGCCTTGCAGGCCAGTCTGTCCAGCCTGTTCGCCGGACTGGCGGAGGATGCCACCGAGGAAAATCTTCAGGCGCGAGCACGAGGCGTTCTATTGATGGCGCTTTCGAACAAGTTCGGCCGGATGCTCTTAACGACGGGCAACAAATCGGAGCTCGCTGTCGGTTACGCCACACTGTATGGGGACATGGCTGGCGGCTTCGCCCCCATCAAGGACGTACCCAAGATGCTTGTCTACGCGCTGGCGCGCTGGCGCAACCAGTCGCTCGTTGCTGGGCGCCTGCCCATTCCGCTTCGCGTCATCGAACGCGAGCCCTCAGCGGAACTGCGTGCCGACCAGCGCGATTCGGATTCCCTCCCTCCCTACGACCTGCTGGACCGGATCATCCGAGCCTTCGTCGAAGAAGATCAATCTGTAGACGACATGGTCGCTGAAGGGATGGATCGTGCCATCGTCCGGCGCGTCGTCCGGCTGATCCTGTTGAACGAATACAAACGCCGCCAGGCACCTCCCGGTATCCGTATCAGTCGCCGCGCGTTCGGCCGCGACCGCCGCTATCCGATCACCTCGGGCTTCCGCCCGGAATAAGCCCCCAGGTTGTTTTCGCCACACCGACGGGTTTCTCGATGTACGCGCCGTGAGGCAAAGCGCCGGATGTGGCGCGATATGTGCTTTACAACTGATCACTATTCCATCCGATTACCAAACATCATGGGGATTCAGCGGTTTAATATCCCAGAAACCTAGTCAAAATCACACCATAGTGTCAATTTTTGTCAATCTGTGACAGAGTCCGCACCAAAAATAATGAATGACATTCAAATACTTAAGAAATTATTTCCCATGCAAACAATAAAATGGGTCGTTATTTTAAACCTCCTGCTAACGTCCATCGGGATCACTATTGCCGCGCCAGTCACTGAAACGCCCCACCTGACCCAGGCGCGCGTGCAAGCGGTAACGGATGCCCGCAATGGCCACTTGGTACGGGGTATTACAGCACTTAAAAAACTTCATCATACAAACCCCGGCGATCCACTCATCACGGCCGACCTAATCGTATTAATGCGCCGTGCCGGCCAGAATGCCCAAATTGCCACACTGACGAAACAAACGATATCAAGAACCATACCCGACTACGCCATTCTCGATTGGGTGCGCGCATTACGCGATCAGAAGAAATTTGTACAAGCACGATCCATCCTCTACTCCCGACTGACCAAACTCGGCCCAAAAGCCGACATTCTGTATGGGATGATCAGTGTAGAAGCGGGCCTGACCCATCCTGCCATAGCGGCACTTCCGCCAATCAACACGAAGGGGCTTGACGCGACGGACCTGGCTGACATGGCTTATGTATACCGTAAAGCTGGCGACCCCACTCATGCCCTGACCCTCGCCTATCGCGCCATCAGCCTGGCGCCTCAAAACCCCCACGCACAACGAGAACTGGTCTTCGCGCTCTCAGATAGCGGCGCGGCGAACCTAGCCTGGAAAAAAGCACAGGAACATCCGAATCTCTTCAAGATAGACGCGTTGCATCGTCTTCGCGCAGATGCCACCACCGTGAAAACCCGCAATGCCGTGCAGGAACGGAAACGGCTGGATAATCGTTTCCAGTACGCCGAACGGGACATCCCCCTGGAACAGGCGCTTGCCGAACTCAAGGAAAACCAGCGTATTTTCTCCAAGGATAAAGAACGGGAATTGCGCACACGCTACGATCAGATCTTCGTGCTGCGTACCCTAGACATGATGAAGGAGGCTATAAACACGTATGAAGCGCTGCCACAAAAACCCGTCACGGCATCGCAGTCAACGCTGAGCACCATCCCCTCTTATGTGCGGCAAGCGGCGGCGGATGCCTATCTATATCTGAAACATCCACGACAGGCCGCCGACCTGTACAAGCAATTGATCAAAGAAAATCCGAAAGCGGATGTGAACTTGTTCATCGCCTTGTACTTCGCCTACCTGGATAACGAACAATATGATCACGCCGAAAAAATCCTTACCAATATCCATCGCATCACGCCCACATGGAGCACGCGGCAGAAGACCGCGGGCAAGATCGAAAACTGGGAACGCCTGGATGTAGATCAACTCTGGGCAATGGATGCCGCATACCGCAACCACGAAGATGCCGCCTATGCACGAATCAAAATCCTGGTGGATCATGCGCCCCGCAACACGGGCCTGTTAAACGCCAAGGCAACGATCGAGCGGTGGCGGGGCTGGCCAGCTAAGTCGCAAAAGACCACACTGCTCGCCAATGCCTACGCGCCAGAGACCAAAGATACGCAAATCAATCTGGCGGACAATGCGCGCGACCTCGAACACTTCCAGGAGTGGGGCCGGAAAATCTTGGCACTCGCTCAAGCATTCCCGACCGACACCAGCATTCAGAAAAGTCTTGCCCAGTGGCGGGATCGAAAGCGCCCCTCTATCTCTTCCGAATACACGACGGGGCATAGCCGTGGTAATGGCACGTTGAGTAACCCGGTGGCCGGCAATCGGGATCAGGAATGGCAAACCCGTATCAACAGCGCCTGGCTGGACAATGGCTGGCGCGCCTATATCGACCAGCACTACATCTGGTCCAGCTTTACCGACAGCAGCGAGCGCTACAACCGCTATGGGGTCGGCGCCGAGTGGCGCGGTGATCGGAAACATGCCTGGGTCAGCATCAACAATGACCAACTCACCGGCCGCCATGTGGGCGTGGAAGCCGGCTGGACCCAATGGCTGAACGATCACTGGCAGTACGGCGTCAGTGGTAATACCTATTCGCTCAGTACCCCGCTGCGCGCCAAGCAGGTCGATCTTTCCGGAAAGTCCCTGAATGCAAAACTCAACTGGCGTCAGGATGAAACGCGTGATGCCTATGCCGCACTGAGCGTACTGGCGATTACCGATGGCAACAAGCGTACGGATTTTGCAGCAGGCATGTCCCAACGCCTGTTTTCCAACCCGCACCACATCACGACCGGCGGGCTGGATGTCTTCGCGGAGCACAACAGCCGCCCAGGGGGCAACTACTTCAACCCAGCCAACAGTGAGAGTGTCTCCATGCGACTGGAGCACAAATGGATCACCTGGCGGGACTACGACCGCTCCTTCACACAATATGCCAAGGTTTCTGCCGGTTATGGCTGGCAGGATGGCTATGGCGGCGCCCCAATGACAGATCTCTTTTACGAACATATTTGGAAATTGAACCGCACCTGGGACCTGCACTATGGCGTGGGCTGGGGTAGCAATGTTTACGATGGTGGGCGCGAACAGCGCATTTATGGGGTCGTTGGATTCGGAGGCGTGTTTTGATGAAACGGCGGCAATTTCTCAAATCACTGCTCGCTTCGCTCACCGTCACCAGCACCCCGCTGGGCTGGGCTGGCACCCAAACGGAAAGCGCACAGAGCACTCCGATCCAACTGACGACCGTCCAAATACCGCAGGGGCAGTTCGTCACCCTGTGCATGCACGACGTGCGTGACGATGTGGATCCGGGCGTCGGTGCCGACCCCTACGCCATGAACACCCATCGACTGGCGGGTTTTTTCGACTGGATGCAGGCGCATGACTGGCATCCTGTCTCCCTCCAGCAGATTGTGGATGCACACGCAGGCAAAGCGGCCTTACCGAAAAATGCCGTACTGCTTTCCTGGGATGATGGTTTGGAAAGCATCTATACAAAGGTGTTTCCTTTGTTGCAGGCTTTCGGTTACCCGGGGATGTTTGCCCTGGAGACAGGCTGGCTGACGCGTGTACAGCAGGGCCTCTCGGTCGATTATCAAGGCGAGGGATTCGCTGCCGCCAAGAATGACACAAAGAGCGCCACCAAGGCGCTCAAAATTGACGAGGAACAAGCCCAGAAATCCGGCAACCTCAAAATACCCCATGAAGTGCTCTACAACGGTAGCGAGGTCGGGAGCAAAGGCTTCATCAGCTGGGCTCAAGCGCGGGAAATGCAAGCTTCAGGCTTAGTGGAGTTCGCTAGCCACACCCATGACCAACACCACGGCATCCTCGCCAACCCGCAAGGCAATGTCGAGCCGGCCACCATCACCCGGCAGTATCTCCCGCTACTGAAACGGTATGAAACCGATCAAGAGTTCCATATCAGGATCTTCTCGGATCTGCGCAAGAGTGCCGACATCATTCAGCGCGAGATCGGTGTGCGCCCCCGCGCTATCGTCTGGCCCTATGGCGCGATGAATGCTGAAGTCGAACAGATCGCACGCGAAGCCGGATTCCCCATTTCTTTCGGTCTGGGCGATCGGCAGCTGGATAAGCAAACCCAAAAGATGTCGTCCTATGGTCGACTGATCATAATGGACGACCCCACTCCCGTGTCCATTGAAGCGCAGGTTTCCCAGTCCATCACCGCAGTACCGGGGATCGAACGGGCCGTGCAGATCGACATGGACTACATCTACGATCCTGATCCGGTTCAGGCGAACAGCAATCTGGGCAAACTGCTCGATCGAATCAAGGCGCTCAAGGTTCGCACGGTCTACCTCCAGGCCTTTGCCGACCCGGATGGCACAGGCACACCCAAGGCTCTGTATTTCCCGAACCGGGTTCTGCCGATGCGCGCTGATCTATTCAACCGGGTCACCTGGCAACTGCGCACCCGCGCGGGTGTTCGTGTTTTTGCTTGGCTGCCATTACTGGCGTACCAGCTTCCGGACCCCGCGCAGCAGGCTCGCCTCTCCGTCAAGATCATGGATAGCGACGGCAAGATCGTCCCTGCCAAACGCGACTATCAACGTCTGAGTCCCTTTTTACCGGAAACGCTACAGCTCATCGGAGACATCTACGCCGATCTAGGCAAAAACATGACCGGTGTCAGTGGGATATTGATCCACGACGATGCATACCTGGCGGAGGACGAGGATGCCTCAACCCTGAGCACGGAAGCCCGTTGGCCGGGCACTAATCGCCCAACGGGCAAGGTGCCGCTCACGGCACGCCAGAAAACCGAGGCGCTGATCGCCTTTGGCGAAGTTGTGTCGCAACGGATGAAGTTTTATACGAATGCAAGCAACCCCTTTACTCTGGCTCGGAATCTCTATGCGCGCGTCGTGCTGGACCCGTCCGCCGAAGATCGTTTCGCTCAGGCACTTGGACCCTTCCTGGCCAGCTATGATGAAGTCACCGTCATGGCCATGCCCTATCTAGATGGCACCACGGAGCGGCCGGAAGCCTGGCTCAACCAGTTGGCAGAAACCGTGGCCCAGACGCCCGGCGCTCTACAGAAGGTCGTATTCGAACTACAGACCAAAAATTGGACAGACGATACCTGGATCCCCGGCCCGACACTCAAGGGCTGGATGCAGGACCTTATCCGACTCGGCGCGGTGAACCTGGCCTACTACCCGGATGATTTCCTGAACGACCATCCACCCTTCACCCCCACTTTCGAAGGAATCAGCCTGACTGAATTCCCCTACTATCGGCTGAAACATTAATGGCCCCTTTTTTCATTCAAATGGATTTGATCTTTTCATTGGGCGCAATGACGATGAGAGACCTCCTGTTCGGGTATGCCTTTTATTACCCGCTGATCATGGCGTGGATGTGGATGATCGGCGGACTCTGGTACTACCTACGCTGGGAAAATCGTTACGATCTCGGCCCGGATTACCCGCCCGCGATCAGTAACCAACCCCCGGCCAGTGTGTTGATCCCCTGTTTCAACGAGGAACAGAATGTGCGGGACACTATGGCCTACGCCCTAGCGACGGAGTACCCAGACTTCGAAGTGATTGCGATCAACGATGGCTCCAAAGATCGCACAGCGGAAATCTTGGACGAACTGGCTCGCACCAACCCCCGTTTGCGCGTCGTACACCTGACCACCAATCAGGGTAAGGCCATGGCTTTGCGCGCTGGCGCCATCGCAGCCAAGCACGAATTTCTCATCTGTATCGACGGGGATGCTTTGCTGCACCCCAAAGCCGTCGCCTGGATGATGGTGCATCTGGCCTCGGGCAATCGGGTTGGTGCGGTGACCGGTAATCCCCGCATCCTGAATCGTTCCACGCTGCTCGGCAAGCTGCAGGTCGGTGAGTTCTCTTCCATCATCGGCCTGATGAAGCGCGCCCAGCGGGTGTATGGCCGGTTGTTCACCGTCTCCGGCGTCATTGCAGGCTATCGGCGCACCGCCCTCCATCGAATTGGCTACTGGTCCGAACTGATGATCACCGAGGATATCGATATTTCCTGGCGACTGCAGATGGATCACTGGGACATTCGCTACGAGCCGGACGCACTCTGCTATATCTACATGCCGGAAACGTTTACCGGCCTGTGGAAACAGCGTCTGCGCTGGGCTCAAGGGGGCGTCGAAGTACTCGTCGACCACGCATGGGATCTGCTGATCTGGCGCCGACGTCGATTCTGGCCGGTCGCCCTGGAGTATCTGGCCTCCGTCGCTTGGGCCTACATCATGCTTCTGATCATCGTGCTGTATGTAGTCGGCCTGTTCGTGCCACTACCACCCGAATGGCATATTGATACGCTGCTGCCGCAGTGGAACGGGATTATCCTGGGCATCACCGCCATGGCGCAGTTCGGTATCAGCCTGATCATCGACCGACGCTATGAACCCAACAAACGCTTTTTCCGGAATTACTTCTGGATCATCTGGTACCCGTTAGCATTCTGGCTACTTACTCTCTTCACAACCATCGTCGCCGTACCCAAAACCCTATTCAAAAAACGCGGCAAGCGCGCGCGCTGGGTGAGCCCCGATCGGGGTGTTCGCGCCGAGACGAGCGGTGATACATGAGCCAAGAACCTCAGCGCCCCCGAATTCCCGAGATTATCCACCGCCCAGATCTCGTGACCGCCACCAAGAAAGGCTCACTAGCACTCATTGCCGCGGTGGGTTGGTTGGTCTGGCTCTATATGATCACCCCCCTGTTCGCCTTGTTAGCCTGGTGGTTCGGTTATCAGCGTCTGGATGCCTTCGTACTGTCCGATCCGGTCCGAACCCTGCAAACCCTGATCATTTACGCCATGATCATCGCCGCGGGGGGCATCATGTTTATTCTTTGGGCCGTCTATAACTGGTTGCGGTTTCGCGACCATGATCGGCGCGGCGCGGCGCCACCCGCCACCCCGGCGGCCATGGGAGAGGCTTTCGCCATCCCTACCCAGTTGGTACTCGATGCGCAGGCAGGCAAAATCTTGGCATTCAGTTTCGATGATCACGGACAGATTATAGATATCGAGACATCGTCACTATTGGCAGGCACACCGGATACCCCCTCAGAAATATCGAATCTGGAACCGCAGGAATCAAATACCTGAGCGCAGCATCAGGATTGTGGCGGCACATATCCCTCCGGCTGCGTCACTTCACCACCAAACAGAAACTTCTCCATTTCAGCTTCCAAAAACTGGCGCGCCTTCGGGTCGATGGGGGACAACCGATACTCATTGATCAACATGGTCTGGTGATCACGCCAGGCCAGCCAACCCGACTCTGAAATCTGCTCGAAAACCCGCTGCCCCAGGGCACCGGGATAAGGCGGCTTGGCCAGCCCCTTCGCTTCACACTGCAAGCGGGCACAAAATACAACACGATCACTCATGATCATTACTCCAATCTTCTGGTTATAGGGAGGGTATCAGCCAAGACGGAGGGCTTTCCGTCAATGGCTGCTTAAAAAAGGCGCGCTTCCCAACGTATCCGGGGACGGGGATAGCGTGACCGGACACATCGAATCCAGGGACTCGGTCATCAACAGCCGCTGGATTGGCTTGGGGAGTCCGAGCTGCATCATGTCTTGGCGGTATTGGGCCAGATCCAGCCACATGGTCTCGGCCGGATCAGCATCTGCGGGATGAGTATTAACCGAAAAGCGATGGACGGACGCGTCCAGTACGAAATGCGTGAAACGATGCTGAAAATGAGCCACCCTGGTCTGATCGCTCTGCGGAGTGAGCGTCCATGGAACGTGCCATGGATCGATGCCCACGGAATCGCTGCACATAGCCGCATCCTGGGAAGATGATTCCGGCAAACACCACAGCCCGCCCCAGATACCTGTCGGCGGGCGGCGCGTCAACAATACCCGCCGCGCCTGATCCTGAATCAATAAAAAAGACCCCTGACGTGTGGGCACCGCGACGCGACGACGACGGGCCGGCAGTTCTTCCACACGGGCCGTTTGGCGTGCCACACAATCTTCTGCTACCGGGCACGCATCACAAGCGGGACGGCTGCGGGTGCACAGGGTTGCCCCCAGATCCATGATGGCCTGAGTATAGTCCGCAAATCGAGAGTGAGGCGTATATTCCTTGGCGATGTGATACAGCGTCTGAATGGTCGCGGATTGCTCGATCGGCGTATCAATACCTGCGTGGCGGGCAATGACTCGTTTGACATTACCATCAAGAATAGTCGCCGGCTCATCGAATGCCTGGGCAATGATGGCCGCTGCCGTGGAAGAGCCCACCCCCGGCAACGCCAGCCAATGCGCCAGGGTTTCAGGGATTCCTTGCCGTGCCATCACGCGAGCGGCGGCATGAAGATTGCGGCCGCGCGCGTAGTACCCCAGACCAGACCATAGCGCCAGCACTTCATCCATTGATGCCTGCGCCAGATCGTCGAGGGTTGGAAACCGCGCCATGAACCGGTTGAAGTAATCGATAACGGTCGCAACCTGAGTTTGTTGCAACATGACCTCGGACACCCACACCCGGTACGGAGTACGCGGATGTTGCCAAGGAAGATCGTGACGACCGTGTACGTCGAACCAGCACAACAGCCGATCAGCAAACGGCGGCTGGTGTAGCGCTTCGCTCATGCTAAAACCACGACAGCAAGCATCAGAAATACAACCTCGCACACGTCACAGACCGAATTTTTTCAGCAAATTCTGCACCGGGGCGGCCCCATTACCCAAACGCTTGTCCAACTCCTGCTTGAGTTTTTCCTGGACCTTCTGCTTAGCCTGTCCTTCGAACAGACCCTGTAGATCGATCCCGAATTTCGGCTGGGCGAACGTACCGGTGATCTTGATCGGTATTTCAAGTTTTTTGAGCTTATCCAGCGCTTTCCCGCCCTGCCCGGTCGCGGTATTCACCACGATGGCCGTAAGTACATAGTCCAAAGCATCCCTGGCCAAATCAACCGTACCCTTCCCGGATACACGCAACAGGGGCGAAGCGCCCTGCAGGTCATTGTTGCGCACCAAGCCATTGGTAATGACGGCACTACCGGTGATCGTGGAAAAATCGGTTGCCTGATCCTTGGGCACGGCCTCGGTACCGCCCTGCAAACGCGCCTGGGCCGCACGCAGCATATATCCAAGATCGACGCCCTTGACTTGGCCATCCTTGAGCGCAAATCGAGCATTCCCGTCAAGGCTTGCCTTGATCTTGCTCAGCCGATCACCCTGGGCGCGTACATCCATGCTCACATCGCCGGTACCGGAGAGTCGTGATGGCTGCCCCATCGCGGCGGTCAGTGCCGGTTCCAGGGCCAAGTGCTGGGTATTGAGCTTGGCGCGCCAGTCCGGCACGGCACTACGGACATCCAACCCGGCTTGGGACTGAACCGCACCGCCAAATGCATTGAAATCGAGTTTGCTCAGGTTGATCTGCCCACCCGACGCCGTCAGAGCAAGCTGAAGATTCTTCAGGATGTACTTCTGGTAGGTCAGTTGGGCTAATTGCACACCGACATCGGCATTGAGATGACGCAACGCCTCGATGGGCAAGGGAATGGGCTCATCAGAAGCCAAGGCCGATCCACTTTTCGAACCATGGGCGCCATCGGCCCCGGCTGATCGCGCGGGCGCCGCACTGGCTGTACCACTACCCGGCGGCAGATAAGGGTTTGCATCAAACACCCCCCCCTTGAGGCGCGCATACAGCCGCTGCGCTTTCAGATCCGACAGACCAACTGACCCCGTGAAGGACTGGCCATCCAGATCCAGCTTCATATCCTCCAGCATTGCCTTGTCGGGCGTCACCTGAACCTGCCCCTGCAAAGCAAATTGAGTGAGTGCCTTGTCAGATTGCATCACGGGCACACGATATTTCATAACATCCGCCAGCTGACGCGGGTTGAACGGTGCGATCACCAGCGGTCCGCTGACACTCAGCGCCGAAGTTTTTCCCGCCACCGGTGTCAAACCGGTCAGTTTCAGCGACGTAGTCACAACGACCGGATCGCTGGAAAGCCGCCAATCCTTCAGATCCGCAGTACCTTGAGTCAGATTGGCCTGCAAACCACCTGTGGCCTTCCAGTGCAATTCGCCCGTATGGGTACCGATACCCTTGAGATCACCGCTCAAATTGAGCGACTTACTCTGATAGACACCCTGCTGCCAATCCGCCTGGAGATCACCGCTCGCCGTCGCATCGGCATAGGTCAAGCCTTGCAACCCACTGGCCTTGACGGTTGCGCTAAAGCTCGGCAACGACAACACATGCTTGGCCAGGGAAGCGGTCAGCTCCGGGCTCGAAAAGGTCAGATCCGTCTGTTTCGGCAGCGTCGAAGGCTTATCGCTTGTGCCTCGTTGCACCGAAGCGGCCAGTTTCATTTTATGAATCGTGAGTTGCTGAGCGGACATGTCCGCCAGCACCGTCGCGCCAAGTTGAACCTTCCCCGACAGATTTGCCATCCCCGGCTGCTGCAGGGCATATCCGAAATGCATATCGAACTGAATCGGCTTATTCAGCGTAATCGGTCCACTATCAAGAAATACCTGATCGAACTTCGCGGACTGTCCCGTCATTTCGTCCCGCCAGTTCAAAGTAGCGTCCTCAATCGACACACCGCCGATCGCAAGTGCCAAGGCCTTGGGTTTCGCTTCTGCCGAGGTCGGGGATGCGGCGGATTGCGATACTGCTGCCGACTGCTCGTGAGCAACCAGATCCGCCCAATTGGTCCGTCCTGCCTTGTCGCGCGTCAGGTTGATGATGGCACCGCTCAGCACCAACCTGCCCACCTCAAACTGCCCGTGAAGCAGGGGCAACACCGCGGCCTTGGCTTCCACTTCCCGAGCAGAAAGCATGGTTTTGTCACTGAACCCAATGGCATTACCCAGACTCACATCCTTGAGCGTCACCCCCAGCCATGGGAACAGAGACAGAGAAATCGGCCCATTGAACTGCACGGTCCGGCCGGTTTCCTTCTGGATGACACGGGCGATCTGGTCCTTGTAATCGTTGGGATTGACCGTCATCACAAAGGCCACAGCAACCAGGATGGCAACCAATACCAAGGCAATCACGAGCATGACGATACGTTTGATCCATTTCATAACTGCAAGCTCCACTACTGGACTGCGTGGTTCGAGGCCCACGGACCGATTGATTAATTTTCCCCGGGCGCAGATAACTCATGCGCCCTGATGCGCAGACAGGCGACGCATCAGGGTGAGGGCGTCACCCGGCGTTTTTCCAATGGTCGCTTTGAATGACTGCGACTTTAGCAGACAATACCACCCCTGTACTCTATATGGGCCGAGATTCAAATCGCCCGTACCCAAGTGAAGCTGATTTAATATCATGAGCGTGACCGTAAAATTTTTTGCCGGGCTGCGAGAGCAAATCGGGATTGAGGAAATCAAGACGTCGAATGTGCCGACCACGGTGCGCGACGCCTGGCAGCAGGTCACCGACCGGCCCCGGCCAGCGAACATTCTGGCCGCTGTGAACCACGAATATGTCGACTTCGAGTATCGTCTGACCGATGGAGACGAGTTGGCTTTTTTCCCACCGGTCACCGGTGGTTAACGATACGCTGCCCATGAATCAGGAAGTCCAGAAAATGCTCCAGCGACGCCAGCGTTTCATTCGTATATGGCCGCCGGTTGCCCTTCTGCTGGCAGCGATAACACTCGGTTTTTATACCTGGGCGTTTCTGAGGCACCCCATTCTCGTCAACCCGCTCCATGTAATCCACCTCCTCCAAAGCAACCACCTGGATACAGCCACACAGGGGTTGCTGTCTATCATGGCGCCCATCCTGTTTCTGACGATCGGCGTCCTTGTTTTGTTGTTGCTCTTGTTCGTGACTGTCGGACTTATCAATGAAGGCCGGCTGATCCGCCTTCTGGAAAGGCAGTAAAGCCTGATTAATGCTTTGCGTTAGGGAACCTCTGAACAAATCCCCTGCGATATAATTTAGGGCAAGTTACCCACGGTTGAGGTCAAGTGAATGCAGAAGAATGGCCAGATGAGTTTTACGGATGCGGAGATGTCGTTGAAGAAACGTCAAACCCGTCGGG
>JAGXHU010000036.1 GCA_024636015.1 Halothiobacillus sp. | reverse complement strand
GGTTGCTACCCTCTTAGCCTGGTATCCATAGAGCAGTGGAACCACCTGTTCCCATCCCGAACACAGAAGTGAAACGCTGCATCGCCGATGATAGTGTGGGGTCTCCCCATGTGAAAGTAGGTCAATGCCAGGCACCCAATTCAAAACCCCCCGTCAATATTTGACGGGGGGTTTGCTTTTTATGTCTAAAATTCTTGCCTACGGGGGGGGTGCTCGTTATGCTGGTCTTGTCCGGTGCTCTGCTATCGCGCCAGTGGTTCGTCGGATCAAGATCGCAATGATTTTGTGTGTATACAGTTTTTTGCTAACAAGGAGTATCGGCATGAATATATGGCTTAAATCAATTATTTTGTCTATTGCTTTGGTATTTGGCGGATTTACATCCGCCTATGCGATGGAGCAATTCAATCTGAATACTGCGACTGTGGCGCAGTTGGAGTCCGTCAAAGGTATTGGCCCGAAATTGGCTGGTGCCATTGCTCAGTATCGCAAGAGCCATCATGGTTTCAAATCGGTGGACGAGCTTAAGGACGTGAAAGGGATCGGAGATAAGAAATTTGCCAAGATCAAAGGCAGCTTTAGGTTGAGTCCGGTCAAGTCCAGCAAACCTTAATAAAATATGTGACAATCAACAATCTCGCCCAGGCGCGCAATGGGGCGGGATTTTTTATTGTTGGCATGGCGATTTATCAATATATGACTGTTTATATCAATGGTGTTGCTCGAGAGTTCTCAGAAGTTTTGAGTGTTCATGACTTGCTCTGTGCGCTCAAAATGGACCAGCAACGATTGGCCATCGAAATAAATGGCGAAATTTTACCCAGGCGGTTGTTTGCCGATACAGTGATAAAAACTGGGGATCACATCGAAATTGTTCATGCAATTGGTGGCGGCTAAATTTCGTGCCTTACTGCCCGTTTGCCGCTGTCCTTGGTCATGGGGTGGTGTATGATTCCTGAAAGTGTATGCGCGCGGTTCTCTGGCGCGAAGCCCTGTCTGTTTTGTGCGATTTTCCACCGAGATGTAGCGGCTTCAATCGTACTGTCGTCGATTGAGACGCTTAAATGTCGATTTTTTGAATGTTCTACCCTGAGGGGAAGGGCAATTTACCTGGTGTGTTGTGAGGCTTTGCGATGTCGATGGATGATCGAGACGGTTTTATCTGGTTTGATGGCGAGATGGTTGAGTGGCGGCAGGCAAAAACTCATGTGCTGACGCATAGCCTGCATTATGGAATGGGATGCTTTGAGGGGGTTCGTGCCTATAAGACTGAGCGTGGAACCGCCATCTTCCGCCTGGAGGATCACACGCGCCGGTTGTTTAACTCTGCAAAAATCCTTGGCATGCCCATGCCGTACTCCGAAAGCTTGATCAACGATGCACACCGTCAGGTCATTCGTGAAAATAAATTGCTCAGTGCCTACATGCGGCCGCTTGTTTTCTATGGCTCCGAAGGTATGGGGCTGCGTGCTGATAATCTCAATGTCCATGTGGTAGTTGCCGCTTGGGAGTGGGGTTCGTATTTGGGCGCCGAAAACATGCAAAAAGGTATCCGAATCAAGACTTCGAGCTATTCCCGGCACCATGTCAATGTCACGATGTGCAAGGCTAAGGCCACCGGCGCCTACATGAACTCAATGATGGCGTTGCGCGAGGCGACCACTGATGGTTACGATGAAGCGATGTTGCTCGATACGCAGGGGTTTGTTGCAGAGGGTTCGGGTGAGAATATTTTCCTCGTCAAGGACGGTATCCTTTATACGCCAGATTTAACTGCGGCACTGGATGGCATCACCCGTCGGACAATCATTACACTCGCTAAGCGATTCGGCTATGAAATCATTGAGAAGCGAATTACGCGTGATGAAGTTTATATAGCCGATGAAGCCTTTTTCACCGGCACGGCCGCTGAAGTCACGCCGATTCGTGAGGTTGATAACCGTGCGATCGGCAGCGGCACCCGTGGTCCCATCACGGAACGTCTGCAATCTGCTTACTTTGATCTCGTGCATGGGCGTTTTGATGCCGAGTTTAATCCCTGGTTGGACTTCACGGAGGTTCGGGCATGAATCCGGATACGGCCGCTCATCCCCAGGATTACAAAACTGGCAATGCTGTGCATGAGGTCCTTGTGACCTCGACGGACTTGCCCGTGTTTTGTCCCCGAAGCGATGAGATGCTCTGGAATGCGCATCCAAGGGTTTATATACATCTCGAGAATGTCGGTGATACAGGCCGCTGCATCTATTGCAGCACGGTCTATCGGCTGGTTGATTCCGAATCCGGTGTTTGATCTAGACTGATATGTGGGCTCTGATTGAGAACAACCCAACGATGGGTGTGATTGTTGGAATCGTCATTGTCATTACGATTCTGCTGCACATTGGGTTTTTCGTAGTGATTCGGCGTCTTGGCAAGCATGAAAGCCCACCCGACGATCAGCGTTGAGCTGTAGAAATTTTTTGCCGATCGAGAATGTGGTTTAGCAATTCTTACCGCGTTTGGCTTCGAACTGTGCCCGAACGATTGATGCGACTTCTGGCGTGTCATTAATGACCGGGTAGGTCCAGGATTCGAGCTTGCCGTTAAAAGAGCGCGTAACCCCTTCCTCACGCAAGGCCTGATGGAATAGATTCAGTCGCCCGGAGTAGCCGTCAAAATCCAGTGTATAGACCGGTTTTCCGGTTGATGCTGCCTCAGATACCATCGATACCGAGTCCCCGGTAACCACCAGATAGTCCGCACTACCCAGAATCGCCATGTAGGGATTCGGCCCCTCGTTATCCCAGAACCAATGGTCCGTGGTAGCCAGTACGGATTGCATTGCCTGAATATTGGCTGTGCCCGTGCGCCGAGAGGCGGTAATCCAGAGTTGCGCCCGCTGTTCTGCAGCGGCCTCGATGAGCGCGGATATTAGTTGCCGACTTTTTTCCGGCGTGAGTGTGGCGGTCGCGTTGCTTCCACCGATCAGTACGCCGATGATTGGCCCTTGGCCGCGAATAGTTGCCAGATCTGGGTGGCTCATCATCTGTTCGGCAACAGCCATATCCATTTTTTCCCGCGTCACATGATGGAGTGCGCCACGCGTTGGAATGACATTGGGGCCGCTGAGTGCGTCATGGCGCGGGGGAAGGATCAAATCGACCAGGTGATGCGGCAGCTGTGGGTTTTGAATATGGACGCTGAATACGCGGCCCCCGGATGCGCGTTTCACGCTTAGAGCCGCGGCGGCGCCTAGGCGGCCGCAGGAAATCACGAGATCCGGCCAAGGTGCTGTTAGGTGATCCGAGTCCCTAGTCAGTCGAGTATGTGCTCGGGGTACCCAGTGTCCGGGTAGCCAGCGCCAGGGTTTGGTCAGGTTGACCCGTTTGAGTTCATAGGGCCAGCCAATGTGCTCGGCGAGTCCGATAGCCTGATTTTGCAGCCCGACTGCCCCTTGGGTGAGCAGCCATATCCGTCGTTGCGCGTCTTGAGTCATACCGTGTTTCGGGGGTATCTAATCCGTGAGTGAGCGGGCTTCAAACCGGCGCGATGGGTGTATTCGGGAAGGCTAGTTCATGGCGATTACGCCATTCTGGTGCCACATAGTTGATGATGAGCGTGCGACGAATCCCGTTGATGGGCCGGGGTTCGAAACCGTGCCAGGTATTATCTGCCGGGACAAAAATCATGGCTGTGTTGAAGGTTGCGGGCACCTGTTCGGCATGTTGTTCCTTGCTGAAATAGATGTCCGTCCCCCACTGAACGTGTTCCGGATCCTCCGCCATATAGGCCAGCATGGTGAATTTTTTCACGCCCAGGTCGGTGTGTGGTTCCAGCCAAAAGCCCCGTATGTCGAGAGCATACTCGATTCGCAGGTTAGTGCCAGCCAGGCTGAGGCCGCAGCGATTCTGGATGGTGTTGATCAACTCTGCCGATTGAAAGGCCTCGGCAATGCTGCGGCAGGTCGGGAATCGATTGATGGCATCTTGATCGAAAAAGCGCCGGGAATCGTTATGGGTTTCGCGGCGCCCGCCCGTGTCGTCGATCACAGGCGGCTCAAAGGGCAGGGTGCTGATCGATCGAGCAATATCCACCGGGAACAGTTCGTGCAATCGCCAATGTTTGTAGGGCGATTGACGTTGTTCAGCCGTGTTGAAAGCCGTCATCAGGCTGCGTTGAACAGAGGAGCTGGCAGTGGAGTCGGTCATGGGCGAATCGGCCTTTGGATACGTACACAATGGGTTTGGGTGGGAATGCGTATAATCGAACGCCCATCCTTCTAAATCACCGTAGTGTACGCCCCATGCCCGATTTGCCCAATACCGATCATCTTGTCGCGATATCCGATCGCGCAGGTGGCCCGGCATCTCTCGGCACAGCCCGAGAGTGTCCGAAACGATTGACGGTCATGCAGTTGGTGCCGGAATTGGAGAGCGGGGGCGTGGAGCGCGGCACTATCGAGATCGCGGCGGCACTCAAGGCTGCCGGGCATCGTCCCGTAGTCGTCTCCGGCGGTGGGCGGATGGTGGCGGAACTCGATGCGCTCGGGGTGCAGCACATCACCTTGCCGATCGGTAAAAAATCCCTGTGGACACTGCGCCTTGTTCGTACCTTGCGACGACTGTTTGTGGCCCAGGGCGTGGATATCGTGCATCTTCGTTCCCGGGTGCCTGCTTGGGTCGGGTGGCTGGCCTGGCGGCGCATGAATCCGGCTACCCGCCCCCGCCTGGTGACGACCGTGCACGGTCCCTACTCCACGAATGCCTATAGCGCCGTGATGTTGCGCGGCGAACGGGTGATCGCAGTTTCGGACATGATCGTGGATTACATTCACCGCAATTATCCGTGGGTAGATCCGGAGCGTATCCACCGGATTTATCGTGGAGTTGATCCGCAATCTTTCCCGGATGGCTACCGACCGGATGAGTCCTGGCTGGCTCAATGGCATGCACAGTTTCCGCAGTTGCGGAATCGTTGGGTATTGACGTTGCCCGGACGAGTCACACGCTGGAAAGGTCAACTGGATCTGTTGAAGATTGTCGAGCGATTGAAGGCGAATGGCGTGCCCGTTCACGCGTTGATTGTGGGGGGCGTACATCCCCGCAAGCAGCGTTTTTTGACCGAGATTGAGGCGGAGATCGCTACGCGGGGGTTGGGAGCCGAGGTGACGCTTGTCGGGCAGCGGGGTGATTTGCGAGAAATCATGGCCGTGAGCGATGTGGTGCTGTCACTCTCGACGGATCCAGAGGCCTTCGGGGGTGTGAGCTTGGAGGCGTTGACCCTTGGTCGCCCGGTGCTTGGTTATGCGCATGGGGGGGTGGGGGAGCAGCTGTCGGCCATGTACCCGTCCGGCGCGGTGGGGTTGGGCGATGTGGATGCGGCGGTGGCAACCCTCATCGATTGGCATGCCCAAGGTGCGCCCGCCGTATCCGGCGCCCGCCCGTTTACACTGAGGGCCATGCAGGATCAGACCTTGGCAGTATACGAGGCGCTCTGGCAATCGGTGCGGGATGTCCGCTAGGCATCGGGGCGCTAAATAACTGGACTCCCCGACTTCGTGGATAGGGCCGATAGCTGCATGTAGAAGTCGACCGTACGCTGAGTCATGTGTTCAAGGGTCAGCTCGGATTGCGCCCGCCGAAACCAGGGTTGGTATTGCATCCGAAGGGTGGATTTATTTTCGAGGGCCTGTGCGATTACCGAGTGAAGCGGTTCAGGCGTCCCGCAGGGCACGACCTTGTCGGCGGGCAGATAATCCGCGGCCCCTGGAATGGCGGTGGCGACAATTGGTACCCCGGTATGCAGGGCCTCGATCAACACATAAGGAAATCCCTCGCGTCGCGAGGCGATGACCAGGAGATCCGAGGCGGCCATGAGCAGCGGTACGTCGGGACGGTAGCCGGCGAATACGACGCGATCACCTAGCCCGAGGGCGGCATGCTGCGCCTTGAGGGCGGCTTCGTCGGGCCCCGATCCGATGATGATCAGTCGGCCGGGCAGGTCTCGCCAAGCATTCAGAAGGATATCGAAGCCCTTCGCAGCAACCAGCCGCCCGACC
>JAGXHU010000035.1 GCA_024636015.1 Halothiobacillus sp. | reverse complement strand
CCCTCGCCCGAGCCCCTCGCCAGAGACCATCGGACAGCCCCAAGAAAAGCTCGCAGTTCGAAAAGCGCGTCATTCCCGCGCAGGCGGGAATCCAGTTGCCTGTCTTTACTGACCCCCGATTTTTCAAGGAGCGACGAATCCAGTGGTTTTCGAGGTGCCATCCAACCGGGAGTTACGGCACAGGAATGGACGGCCACATCCACCAGGCCGCGCCCCTCGTCACCCCGCAATTCCGGGCTTTGCGCCGCCTTGCGCACCAGCGCCAGCGCCGCTTCCAGCTCGCGGGCATTCTGCTCGAAGCGTTGGCGGTTCAGCGTGTATCCTTGGGTCAAGTGCTCGCGCAGCACCCCGGTAGCCCACTGGCGGAAGCGGGTCGCACGTGCGGAATTGACCCGGTATCCGACCGAAATCACCGCGTCCAGGTTGAAATGCTCGATCTGCCGGGAAACACGGCGCGCCCCCTCTTGTTGAACCGTTTCCATTTTGGAAACAGTTGCCGCACGCTCCAGTTCGCTACTCGCAAAAATATTCTTCAGATGCTTGGAAATCGCCGCTTTTTGCACGTCGAACAAGGCCGCCATCTGCTCTTGCGACAGCCACACCGTGTCCCGTTCAAGCCGCACCTCCAAATGAATCTCGCCATCGGGCGCTTCATACAGGACAATCTCGCCCAATCCGTCGTTCATTCCCTATCCTCGTCTTCAGCCTTGATCGCACCCAGCGACTGATCCAGCACCGCCGCCTCGTGCAAGCGCCCTTGCAGCAACACCTGCCGGTAGTCGGCACGCTCGGGGGCATCACCGTCCGGGGCAATATCCGGGCCGTGACGGTAGTCCCAGCCGGCGTCCTGAAACCAGGTCAGGGCAAGCTGTTCGAGCTGGTCTTCAGTGATCATGCACCGCCCCCACCAACATGTTCATGATCAACCGGATCATCGTTTCCTTCTGCGCCGGGTCGGACTCGGCCACCAGCAAAGCCAGGGCAGCCAGGCCGATGTCGTTAATTACGGGGTGCCCGGCCACGTCCAACAGGCGGGCGTTTCGATTCAGAAAGTCCACGAACAAAAAGGCGGCGCTGCGCTTGTTGCCGTCCGAAAATGGATGGTTCTTGATGACGAAATACAACAGGTGCGCCGCCTTCGCCTCCACGCTCGGGTAAGCGGGTTCGCCGAACACTGTCTGCTCAAGATTGCCGAGCAAGGCGGCAAAGGCATCGCCCCGCTCCTGCGCGAACAACGGCGTTGCCTCACCGCGCGCGATCAGCTCAGCCTTCAACCCGGCCAATGCCGCGTGCGCCTCGGCCAGCGTGGGCAACCGGCCGCCAGCCACCACCTGCGGCTCGGCCAGCAGACCCTCGTCGTAGCGTTGCAGCAGCAGGAAGGTCTGCGCATAGCGCGTCACCACATCCACCAGGCCGCGCCCCTCGTCACCCCGCAGTTCCGGGCTTTGTGCCGCCTTGCGCACCAGTTGTAGCGCTGCCTCCAGCTCGCGGGCATTCTGCTCGAAGCGCTGGTGGTTGAGGGTGTAGCCACGGGTCAGATGTTCGCGCAGCACGCCCGTTGCCCATTGGCGGAACAGCACGGCGCGCCTTGAGCTGACGCGGTAGCCGACCGAAATAATGGCGTCGAGGTTGTAATGCTTCAGGTTGCGCCGGACATTACGCTTGCCCTCGGTTCGAACTGCTAAGAAATCCTTAGTCGTTGCCGTCTCGTCCAGTTCCGCCTCACGGAATATGTTCTTCAGGTGCATCAAGACGTTTTCCGGCGTGGTGTCGAACAGCGCGCCCATCTGCCGCTGCGTCAACCAGACCGTATCCCCTTGGGCATCCAGGCGCACCTCAACCGGCTGCCCCGCCGCCTCAAAAATTACCAATTCGCCGCCGCCGGCGCTCATGCCAGCGCCGCCATGATGGTTTCGGCCTCCGGCACGCGCAGTTCGCCGGAGAGGAGTTTGGGGAGGAGTGTGTCGCGCAATGAGGCAAGAGTTCGCGCTTCGTGAATCCCCGCGTTGATATAGTCAATTTTAGGTCGTATCAGGCTCGCAAACGCTTCCGCAACGTAATCGGGCGGTACTGCGATCGAGTAATGCGACATGTCGGCCCAATTAGTGCGTGGCATCTTTGTGCCCGTTGAACCTGCATTCGCATGGTCGACGAATGCGTCACTCGAAATATGTCCCAATACGAATCCAAACCACTCGCGCGATTTTGGGATTATTACAACGATATCTGTAGAGCAAATGCCATCCACGGGAGCGACCCCAACCTTATGGAAATAGGGACGTAGCTTGCCGAACAGAATTTCGCCTATGTTGAACTTGAACTTATTGCTCTCTACCCCATCTGCCATGCCCCATTCTGACAGAGCGATGCAACGACGAGGCATGTGCTCCAGCCCGATGTATGGCGTGTTTGGCAAAATTTGGGTTGGCTGAATTCCGCGCCTCGGGTGTTCTGCAACTTCACCTAACGTTCCCGGACGCCACCCCTCCGGAATCTCGCCGAGTTCGGAATCGACGAGGCGGTCGGGGAAGAGGGCGAGGAGGTCGGGGGTGAGGCCGAGGCGGCGGCAGATGGAGTCGGGCGCTTCGCCGCTGGCTTTGGCGCGGACGGGGTCGAAATCGACGAACCAGGATTTGAAGATCGCCCGCGCGATAGCCTCCAGCGTTTCGTTTATGTGGCGGTTCAGTTCGATCTTGTCGTCGAGAGTACCGAGGATGTGGGCGATGGAACGTTGCTCATCAATTGGAGGTAGCGTGAGTATGACTTTCCGCAGTTCGCTCTGTTTTATCCCAAGGACCGTCGAGCCGCTTGCCCTCGCGCGTAGTTGGTCTTGCACATTCTCAGACTGCATGAGGAACTTTAAGAAACCGTTATCGAGCAGCCCGTCTTTTCCACGCAAGGTGATAAGTCGTTGCGCAAGAGCGACGCGCTCGGCACCTAGTTGCGCTACCTCACCTAACGGCGCTTCGGTCGTAATGACAACGTCGCCGGCCTTGGGTATACCGCGACGCATCCACAGCTCATAATCGTCAACAGCGATGAACTCGTCCGGCGTTTCAATCCTTCCACCCTTTACGACTTTCGCCGTGATGAGCGGGATTCCGAAGGTTGTCTTCGTTGGGGTCTTTCCTCGATAGTCGATCAAAGCCTCCATGCAATCCTCGATCGGCAGGGAAGTCCATTCACCCGTCATAACCGAGCCTCGCCAAATTCTCGCGTATCGCCGCTTCCAGCCGCGCGCTCTCGCCGAACTGCTCGTTCAACTGCGCCGTGAGCCGCGCCATCTTGTCCTCGAACGGTTCGCCGTCGGCTTCCTGCTCCGCCGCGCCGACGTAGCGGCCGGGGGTAAGGACGTACTCGTGCTTTTGGATGTAGTCGAGCGTTGCCGATTTGCAGAAGCCGGGGATGTCTTCATAAGCCACTGGATTCCCGCTTTCGCGGGAATGACGGCTATCGGACTTCCAGGCGTGGAAGGTGTCGGCGATCTTGCGGATGTCTTCGGGCGCGAAGTCGCGCAGCACGCGGTCTTTCATGTAACCGAGGTTGCGGGCGTCGATGAAGAGGGTTTCGCCCTTCCGGTTTCTAAATTCTGGATTCCCGCCTTCGCGGGAATGACGAGAAGAAGGCGCGGAATGACGGCTACCCTGTTTGCTCTTGGTGAGGAACCAGATGCAGGCGGGGATTTGGGTGTTGGTGAAGAGCTGGCCGGGCAGCGCGACCATGCATTCGATTAGGTCGGCTTCGATGAGGGCTTTGCGGATTTCGCCTTCGTTGTTGGTGTTGCTGCTCATGGAGCCGTTAGCAAGCAGCAGGGCCATGCTGCCATGCGGCGCCAGATGGTGGATCATGTGCTGCATCCAGGCGAAGTTGGCGTTGTTCGCAGGCGGAATGCCGTATTGCCAGCGCGGGTCGTCGTCTTTCACGCCGGCGTTCCACTCCTTCATGTTGAAGGGTGGGTTGGCCATGATGAAGTCGGCGCGCAGGTCGGGGTGTTGGTCGCGGGTGTAGGTGCTGGCGGGCTCCTTGCCGAGGTCGAAGTCCATGCCGCGAATGGCGAGGTTCATACACGCCAGCCGCCAGGTGGTGGGGTTGGATTCCTGCCCGTAGACGGAAAGCTGACCAATGCGGCCGCCGTGCTCTTCGACAAACTTTTCCGACTGCACGAAGAAGCCGCCGGAGCCACAGCAGGGGTCGTACACGCGGCCTTGGTAGGGCTCCAGCATTTCGACGATGGTGGTGACGATGCTCTTGGGCGTGTAGTACTGCCCGCCCTTCTTGCCCTCGGCCATGGCGAACTCGCCGAGAAAGTATTCGTAGACGTGGCCGAGGATGTCCTTGGCGTGGAGCGTGCCGTGCTTAAAGGGGATTTCGGCGATGAGGTCGATGAGGCCCGGGAGTGCTGTGTCGATCTGCTTGCGGGCGTAGTCTTTTTCCAGCACGCCTTTGAGTTTGGGGTTTTCCTTCTCGACGGCTTCGAGCGCGTCGTCGAGCAGGCGGCCGATGCCGTTGAATTTGTATTCGTAGATTTTGCCGTTCTTCACTTCCAGCACTGTACCGAGCGCGACCTTGGCATTAGCTTGCAGAAAATCCCAGCGCGCCAGCGCCGGCACCCAGAAGACGTTCTTCTCGGTGAAATAGTCGCGGGCTTCGAGTTCCTGCTCGATCAGCTCTTCGCCGTCATCGCCCAGGTAGTAGTCGTTCTCCGGGGCGCGGAAGGCGGCATTTAGCTCTTCGCGGCGCTCCTTGAAAGAATCCGACACGTATTTGAGGAAGATGAGGCCGAGCACGACGTGCTTGTAAACGGCGGCGTCGAGCATGGGCAACAGCTTGTTGGCCATGGTCCACAGGCGCTTGTCGAGGTCGTTGAGGAATTGCTGTTCTTCTTGTTTCATGAGTTCCCTTTTGCGGCAAATTTGCCCCCGAACCCGAGGCAAAGCGGCTCACCCTGTCTGCAAAACGTGTTGCCCGCATCATCGCACAGATAGCAATGTGAACGACATGGAAAAGGCGCATTTAATCGGCGGCAAACGGCGCCATAATCAACACCCGAAGGTTACCCGATGCGCCATCGGTTGGGGCGACCAATCGCACATCCCGATAATCCGCCCCAATCTCGTACAATACCGGGACTTCAAGCCAAGCCCAGATTCAAGACAAGCCAACAAGAAGATACCCCGTGACCGAAGCCGATCTCAGCCAACATACCCCGATGATGCAGCAATTCTGGGCGATGAAGCAGGCGCACCCCGATGTGCTGCTGTTTTATCGCATGGGGGATTTCTACGAGATGTTCTACGCGGATGCCGAGCATGCCGCGCGGATTCTCGACCTCACGCTCACACATCGCGGGCAGTCGGCGGGGCAACCGATCCCCATGGCGGGCGTGCCCGCGCATGCTTATGAGGGCTATCTTGCCCGGCTGATTCGCGCCGGGGAATCGGTGGCGATTTGTGAACAGATCGGCGAGTCGCTGAGTGGCAAGGGGCCAATGCGCCGCGAGGTGGTGCGGATCGTGACGCCCGGCACGGTCACCGACGAGGCGCTGCTCGATCAGCGCGAGGTGTACCGGCTGGCCGCGCTGATGCCGATTCCTTCCAGCCCGTCATCGGCTCACTCGTCCCCACAATTCGCTTTGGCACATCTGGATCTTGCGGCCGGGGATTTCGTGCTGATGCGCCTGGACGCCACCGGCCTGATTGCCGAGCTGGCGCGGATCGCCCCGAAGGAATTACTGGTGCCCGAATCGTTGGCGGAAGGGCAAACTGCGGAAGCTGCCGCGTTCGCGGCGCTGAAATCCAAGCTTTCCGTCGAACCCAAGCGCTGGCGCCTGCGGCCCGACTGGCATTTCGATCCGAAACGCGCCGCCGACACGCTCCGCACACAGTTCGGCGTGCACGACCTGCAGGGGTTTGGTGTGCATGAGGCCGAGCTGCCCGCCTTGGGCGCGGCGGCGGCCCTGCTCGGTTATGTGGCCGAAACCCAGAAGACTGCCCTGCCCCAGATCGAGCGGCTGCGGGTGGAATCCAACGACGAAGCCTTGCAGATCGACCGGCACACCCGGCGACATCTGGAATTGTTCAGCGCCCAGACCGGCGGCGACTCTCACGGTGCCGATTCGTCCCTGATCCATTTGCTGGATGAAACCGTGACGGCCGTCGGCGCCCGCCTGATGAAAGCCTGGCTGGGTCGCCCGCTGCGCGATCGGCGAGTGCTTCAGCATCGCCAGCAGGCCATCGGCGAGCTACTGGAACAGGGCACTATCGAAGCGCTGCGTACGGGTTTACGCGGCATCAATGACATTGAGCGGATCACCACGCGGATCGTGATGGGCAGCGCCCGACCGCGCGATCTCTCCGGCCTGCGGGATTCGCTGGCCGCCCTGCCGGAACTCGCCCAGATCCTCGGCCGTTTCGACCTGCCGCTGTGGCAAAACCTCACCGCCCGCCTGACCGATCTGCCCGAGGCGCGCACCCTGCTCGAACGGGCGTTGGTGGAATCGCCCTCGGTATGGCTGCGCGATGGCGGCGTGATTGCCACCGGTTTCGATAGCGAACTCGACGAACTGCGCCATCTGTCGGAACACGCCGACGAGGCGCTGAATACGCTGGAGGCGGAAGCGCGGATCGAAAGCGGCATTCCGACCCTGAAAATCGCCTACAACCGCGTGCAGGGATTCTATTTCGAGGTGAGCCGGTTGCAGGCCGAGAAGATGCCGCCGCAATTTATCCGCCGCCAGACGCTGAAATCCGTGGAGCGCTACACCACGCCCACGCTCAAGGCTTTTGAAGATCGGGTGCTGTCGGCGCGGGATCGGGCACTTGCCCGCGAACAGGGGCTGTTCAACGACTTATTGATCGAACTGGCACAGCATCAGGGTGTGTTGCGCGACTTGGCCGCAGCCGTGGCGCAGACGGACGTGCTGCATGCCTTGGCCCGCGTCGCCCTGCGCTGCCAGTGGCGCGCGCCGGAACTCTCGGCCGAGCCGGGCATCGAGATCGAGGCTGGGCGCCATCCGGTGATCGAGGCCTTCAGCCAGAGCGCCTTCACGCCCAACGATCTGCAACTCGGGCCGGAGCGCCAACTGCTACTGATTACCGGACCGAACATGGGCGGTAAATCCACCTACATGCGGCAAACGGCGCTGATCGTGCTGCTGGCGCATATCGGCTCGTTCGTGCCAGCCAGCCGGGCGCGGATCGGCCCGATCGACCGCATCTTCACCCGCATCGGGGCGGCCGACGATCTGACCTCCGGACGCTCAACCTTTATGGTCGAAATGACAGAAACCGCCGAGATTCTGCACACCGCCAGCGCGCAATCGCTGGTGCTGATCGACGAGATTGGCCGGGGCACCTCCACCTTCGACGGGCTGGCGCTCGCCTGGGCCGTGGCCGAGCAGCTGATCAAGAAGAATCGCGCGCTCACCCTGTTCGCCACCCATTATTTTGAGCTGACCCAGCTGGCCGAGCAGTTCGCCAGCGTGCACAACGTGCATCTGGATGCCGTAACACATCGTGACGAGCTGATTTTCCTGCATACGGTGAAGGCCGGACCGGCCAGCCAGAGTTACGGGATCAAGGTTGCGGCGCTGGCCGGGCTGCCGCGCGAGACGATCCGCCGCGCTCAAACCCTGCTCAACCGGCTGGAACAGCAGGCACCCGTAACCGGCGCCCATTCAGCCCAACTGGACCTATTCGCGCCGGCCACGCAGGCAATAGAAGATGACATGGGGGTCGAAAATCCGAGTGAACCGAATCCGGTACTGGACGCACTGGCATCGCTGGATGTGAATGACCTCACGCCCCGGCAGGCGCTGAATCTAATTTTTGCCTGGCAGGCGGCGCTGGCCGCATCGCCCGAAACCCACTAGGCCAATCTGTCATTCGACAGGCCATCCAATGGACCATCCTGTTGGCTTGGCCGCTGAAAATGGGCCGAGCGCGATCGCTTTTAACCAGACGTTAAATAGCCTGCAGAATATCGCGAATTTGTCCGCCGAACGGCGCATCGCACTGCAGACGGAAGGTGTGGTTACGTTCTTCCACATTCAGCGGTTGCAGCTGCTGCATCTGGGCTTCCAATACCTGTTCGTCCGCCTCGGAAATATCCTTGCCGCTGCTGATACGTTCGCGCAGGTAGCGGCGCAGGGTCGGTCCATCGCACTCGATGAACAGGATGTAAAACGGGCAGCCCATTCGGGTGGCCATATCCGCAAAATCCCGCCGCTGCGACAGGTGCAGGAAGGTCGCGTCGATCACCATCGGCATGCCACTTTCTACGCCAATGCGGGTGATGCGGGCCAGATGCGAATAAATATGCTCGTTGGCGTCACGGCTGTAGCGCTGGGCGCGATCGGTATAGAGCCGCAGGCGCTCGGCATCCGAACGAACGCGGATGGCCCCCGCGGCCACCACCAATTCCAGCGCTGCCAGCGACTTGCCGCTGCCGGAAAAACCCACCGTAATCCAGAGCGCGCCCGTTCGTGGCGCCAGAAACTGCTCGGCCAGTGCGGCGTAGCGCCGGTAGGTGGCCCACTGGGCTGCACGTTCGGTGTCGGTGGAATCGGGCCGAATCTCGAACAGGGCAATCTTGGCGCGCACCATGGCCCGATAGGCCTGGTAAAAACGCAGCAGTGGTAGCGCTTCGTAATCGCCCGTGGCTTCCAGATAGGCGCTCAGAAGGCGGCGGGCCGCGCCGACCAGTTGCCGGTCGGTCAGGTCCATCAGCAAAAAGGCAAGATCGCTGGCCGTATCGCTCCAGCGGAAATCCTCGTTGAATTCGATGCCGTCGAAAATAACGATTTCTCCGTCGATCCGCGCGATGTTGCCCAGGTGCATGTCGCCATGACCTTCGCGCACATGGCCCTGCTTCTTACGGATAACAATCCGCGGCTTGAGCTTGAGGAAGGCTGCTTCGGTCGCCGCCTCGATCCGATCCAATTGGACTGTGTCAGCCTCGTCGGTCAAAAAAGAACGAATCTGCTCGAAGTTCTGATTGATCGGGAAATAGACAGTTTCCGGTGTGCCGAAATGGCTGGACTGAGGGGCTTGCGCGGCGTTCTCGTGGAATTGCTGGATCTGCTCGGCCAGCGCATCAACGAGTGCATCATCCAAGCCCTGGGTGCGGGCATAGTTGTCCAGCCGATCGGCCTGATCGAAACGCCGCATGTGCAGGACAGGCTCGACAGCCGCCATCGGATCGTTCATCAAGGTGCCGTTGGGATCGAGACCCACTACGTCCAGATACAACTGCGGTGCCAGCCGCCTGTTGAGGCGAATTTCCTCCTGACAAAAATGCTGCCGCTGCGCCAGTTGCGAAAAATCCAGAAAGCCGAAATTGACCGGTTTCTTGATCTTGTAGGCGTGATCGCCCGCCAGAAACACATGAGATATATGTGTCTGAAGATGCACGACCTCGCCATAAGTATCATGGAGATAGCGCTTGAAGCGTTCGATCAGCGGAGCTTGGACATGCATGAGTTTCGATTCCGTTCTGTGGTCAATGGAGAAGCGCAGTCACAGATTCTCGTCACCCCGCAGGGGTTGCTGTTAGACTGCCACTTTTGAAGTGTATGATCCCGAGTTTAGCAAAATGCGCCGGGCGCACTGTGAAAAACCATCGAAAAATCCCGCCGGACGATCTATCTCTGAGTAACCTCGGGGCAATCCGAGGCCCGAGCAGGACAGTCCATTAGGACGCCGGACCGCTCAGCTCGTGTCCAGGGATTTTTCGACCCGAATATCCATCTCAGGTGTTTAGCGACAGGAATTGAGTCACGTGGCAGCCCGAAAAAAACCCGTTAAAAAAAGTAGCCCCAAATCGGCCGCATCCGCAAACCGCTTCAATTTGAAGGGTACGCTCATCAAGCTCTTCCTGATCGGGGCGCTCGTGGTCGCGGGCCTGGTGGCGATCTGGGCCTATGTGCTCAATGAGCGCGTCGTCGACCGCTTTTCCGGCACGCTGTGGAAACTGCCGGCCACGGTGTATGCCGCGCCGCAGGAAATCTACGTTGGGCAACATCTGTCGCCGAGCGAGCTCGTCAGTGAACTCACCAATCTCCACTATCGCGACCGTAACGATCTGACGGAAACCGGCACCTTCGACCGCGTCGGCAACGAGATTCGGATTCACCGCCGTGCCTTCGATTTCCCCGATGGCCAGGAGCCGGACAAACAGATTCGGGTACGTTTCGTGAATGAGGATGTGGTCGGTGTGACCGATGCCAATGGCGCGGACATCGGCATCAGCCGTCTCGAACCGATGATGATCGGCCAGTTGTACCCCGACGTGAACGAAAACCGAATTCTGCTAAGTGCCGTGCAGGTGCAGAAAGACGCACCGCTGCTCATCCAAACCCTGATCACCACCGAGGACCGGGATTTCTACCACCACCACGGCGTGGTACCCAGCGCCGTGTTGCGCGCGTTCCTGGTGAATCTGACCTCCGGCCACACCGTTCAGGGCGGCAGCACCATCACCCAGCAGCTGGCAAAAAACCTGTTCCTCACGCCCAAGCGCACCATCGAACGCAAGGTCGCCGAGATGATCATGGCACTCGAAATGGAGTGGCATTACAGCAAGGACAAGATCCTGGAAGGCTATCTGAACGAGGTGTATCTCGGTCAGGACGGCAGCCAGGCGATCCACGGCTTTGGTCTGGCGGCCCGCTATTACTTTGGTCGTCCGGTCGATGAACTCCGTCCCGAAGAAATCGCCCTGCTGGTCGGCATGGTGAAAGGCGCCTCCTACTACAATCCCCGCCGCAATCCGGAACGCGCGAAGAATCGTCGCGACACCGTAATCGACCTGATGGCCAACAACGGGCTGATCAGCGAGACCGAAGCAGGCGTGCTCAAGGCAAAACCGCTGGGCGTACTCAAGGAAAAAGGCACCACCTCGCCCCACCCGGCCTTCCTGAATCTCGTGCAGCGACAACTGGCCGAACAGTACAACCCGGAAGACCTGAAAACCAAGGGACTGCGCATTTTTACCACGATGCAGCCGCGCGTGCAGGCCGCACTGGAAAAATCCGTGACGGTTCTGAATGGCATCGAAAAAGCGCATAAATACGCGCCGGACACCTTGCAAACCGCCGGAATCATCACCTCGATCGGCACAGGCGAAGTCCAAGCGCTGATCGGGGGCCGCGATCCGACCTTCGAAGGCTACAACCGGGCACTGGATGCCCAGCGTCAGATCGGTTCGCTGATCAAACCGGCGATCTATCTGACTGCACTCTCCGATCCGGCCAAGTTTTCGCTGATCACCCTGCTCGATGATTCCCCCGTCACCATCGACCAGAAAGGTTCCGAGCCCTGGACACCGAAGAACTACGGCGGACAGTTCCTCGGCCCAACGCCGCTCTATACCGACCTCGCGGAATCGCGCAACGTGCCCAGTATCAAGCTCGGCATGGACGTGGGCCTCGACAACGTCGCCGATACCCTGCACAAGCTCGGCGGCCCGCAGATCAAGCCGTTCTTCCCGGCCATGCTGCTCGGTTCGATGACGATGACGCCGTTTACCGTGGCGCAGATCTACCAGACGCTATCCTCCGACGGGTTCTACAGCCCGTTGCGCGCCATTCGCAGCGTGGTGGATAGTCAGGGTAAGCCGCTATCCCGCTATCCACTGACGGTGACCCAGGTCGCCGACCCGAATGCGCTGTATCTGCTGCAGTACGCCATGCAGGGCGTGGTTTCGGACGGCACGGCGCGCAGACTCAACAAGACCATTCCGCCATCGGTTGGCGTGGCCGGCAAAACAGGTACGACGAACGACAGCCGGGACGCCTGGTTTGCCGGATTTACGGGCAATCGGGTGGGGGTGATCTGGGTTGGTCGCGACGACGACAAACCCACCAGCCTGACCGGCTCGAGCGGCGCCCTGCCCGTGTGGGCCGCTGCGTTCAAACCGCTGTACAATAAGCCGCGGGATATGACGCCACCCAAGGGTGTTTCCTTCCAGCGGGTCGACGTCGCCCTGCAGGCACGTGTACCCGCGCAGTGTCAGGGCATCCTGATGCCGTTCATCAGCGGTTATGAGCCGCAGGCCGTGCAGGATTGCCAGGGAAATGCGCCTGATGGCACGCCAGGTGCACCGGCCGACAATAACCCACTCAGCCCGATTCTGAATTTTTTCCACTAGCTTGTGCCCCTCGATTTAAGGACTGAGATCCATGACATTTTCCCCGATCGGTTTTCGCGCCTCTTCCGCCCGCCCTGCAATTTGCATGTTGGTCCGGTTGGGTCGTCTCGCAATCCCGTTCACCGTCATCGGCCTGCTCGCTGGTTGCGCCTCGGCGCCGCCCATGCAGACCGCGCCGGTACCGACGATGAAGCAGCCGCCTATTCCACCCTCGGTGCAGGCGCACCCCCTCATTATGCCGACCATTAGCGAGCAGGACCTGCCCGCCCCGAACGGTGGGATGTCCCGAGGAATGTCGGGGGGCATGGGCATGAATGCAGCGCCCATGCAGGCTGTACCGACCGCCAGCGCGCCCGCCGTGCATGCGCTGATCGTCCGTGCGGAACAGCAAACCAAGGCTGGCGATCTCGGCGGTGCGGAGGCCACCCTGGAACGTGCGGTACAGATTCAACCGCACGACCCACGTCTCTGGATGGATTTCGCCCAGTTGCGTCTGGCCCAGAATCAGGCTGCCGAAGCCGAACAGTTTGCCCTGCGGGCGGTGCAGTACGCTGGCACCAATCAGGAACTGAGTTCCGCTTGGATCATGGTCGCCAAGACACGCGACGCCCAAGGCAATATCCAGGGCGCCGCTGAAGCGCGCCGCAAGGCGGGATCCCAGTCCCCGCCCGCGAACCAGACCCAGGGCTGATGATCCAAAATTGATGACACGATGATGCCCATTTTTCAGCAGCACGCCGCGAATAGGTCATCGACGTGAGTGAATCCCTCGCCAAAAAACCCGCCACCCTTGATGCCGTATTTGGCACCGAGGGGGTGCTCGCTGCCGAGTTCCCCGGTTATCAGCCTCGCCCCGGACAGGTTCAGATGGCCGAAATCATCCGCGATGCGATTACCGATTCCCGCACGGTCGTGATCGAGGCCGGAACCGGTGTCGGTAAAACCTTCGGCTATCTGGCGCCGGTGCTACTGGCCGGGCGCAAGGCGATCGTTTCCACCGGTACCAAGCACCTTCAGGATCAGATTTTTGGTCGGGATCTCCCCGAAATCAAACGGCTGATGGGTTCGGATGCCCGCGTCGCCCTGCTCAAGGGGCGGGCCAACTATCTCTGTCCTCATCGGCTCAAACGGGCCATCGAAGAAGGCCGTTTGCAAAGCCCCGAATGGGTGCGTGCTTTACACAAAATCAAGGATTGGGCCAGCCGGTCGATCGATGGCGACATCGCCCGCTGCAACAGTGTGCCGGAAGAGCACGGCATCTGGCCGCTCGTGACCTCCACCAACGACAACTGCCTGGGCAAGGAATGCCCGCAATTCGACGATTGCTTTGTGGTGAAGGCACGCGAGGCCGCCCACGAGGCCGACGTGGTCGTCATCAACCATCATTTGTTCTGTGCCGACATCGCCATTCGTCAGAGCGGCTTTGCGGAATTGCTGCCCCAGGCCGACGTGATCGTGCTGGATGAAGCGCATCAACTGCCGGAAATCGCCAGCCTGTTTTTCGGGGCCTCGCTCAGCAGCGGCCAGATGCTCGACCTCATTCGCGACACAGCCCGCGAACAGCAGGCCGAAGCAGCGGACATGACGGATGTGACCCAGGTCGCCCAGCAATTCGAACAAGCGATCGACCCCGCCGTACAAGCACTGAAGCGGGCACGCACCGACCGGATCGCCTGGTCGGAACTGGTGGATGACGACGCGATCACCGGCGCCTTCGAATCGCTTCAGGAACGCCTGGATGCACTGCGTGTCGCGCTGGAAGTTGCCGCGCCACGCGGCAAGGGCTTGGGCAGTTGCTTCGAACGGGCCGTCCAGATGAGTCAGGCATTCCGTAGTTATCGCAGCGCAACCGACGATACGGACGCCGTGCGCTGGCTGGAACGTCGCGAACGTTCGTTCACGCTGAACACCACACCGATGGATGCCGGGAAAACATTTTCCGAGATCGTCGAAAGCCAGCCGCGTGCCTGGGTGTTTGCCTCGGCCACCTTGGCGGCGGGTAAGGATTTTTCCCACTTCACCCGGCGCCTGAACCTGAATCTGGCTGTGTGTCAGCAAACCCCGTCGCCGTTCGATTATCCCGAGCAGGCCCTGATGTATCTGCCGCAAAACCTGCCTGAACCCAAAGGCGATCCAGACTACACCCTGAAGATTCTGCGCTTGGCTTTTCCGGTTTTGAAGGCCAGCCAGGGTCGCGCCTTCCTGCTATTCACCAGTCACCGCGCCCTGCAAGAAGCTGCCCGAATTCTCGAAGGCAAACTGCCCTTTCCGCTGTTCGTGCAAGGCACGCAGTCGAAGGCCGCCCTGCTCGAAGCCTTCCGCCAATCCGGGCACGGCGTGTTACTGGGCACCCAGAGCTTCTGGGAAGGCGTGGATGTCCGGGGCGAAGCGCTGTCGGTCGTCATGATCGATCGCATCCCCTTCGCCTCGCCGGACGATCCCGTGCGCCGGGCGCGCGAAACCCAGCTCAAGGAATCCGGCCTGTCGCCCTTTGCCGCCATGGCCCTGCCCGAAGCGATCATCACGTTCAAACAGGGGGTCGGCCGGCTGATTCGCGACGTGGCAGACCGCGGCGTGCTGATCCTCTGCGATCAGCGCCTGCAAACTACCGGGTATGGCCGACAGATTCTCGATGCCCTGCCGCCAATGCGGCGCACCTCGGATCTACGGGATGTGCAGGATTTCTTCGCACAGAGTCCCGTTCACACCCTCCCTACGGAAGATTGAACTGATGACCGATATTTTCAAGCAACAGGAAAACGCGACATGGCACTGAAAGTCGTCGAAATCGTCGTGCCCTCGAAAGAAAAATCGGCCATTGCCCAAATAGCCAAAGATCAAGGTGTTATTGACTGGTGGCGCTCGGCCGCCTTCGAGGACGAACGATTTTCCACTCAGTTCATGGTGGCGCCCGGCAATTTCCAGCCCCTGCTGGACAAACTGCAGAAGGTGCTGGACCGCAGTCCGCAAGCCCGCATCATCATCCACGACATTGATGCGACCCTGCCCAAGTACGAACCGGAAGAGCAGGCCGAGACCAAGAAATCCGGCAAGGAAAAAGGGGACAAGGAACCCAGCCTGACCCGCGAGGAACTGTACGAACAGGTCGAAACCGGCGGCCGGATTACCTCGACCTATCTGCTGCTGACAGGGCTATCGACCATCGTGGCGGCCCTGGGCATGATCGACAACAATGCCGCCGTCGTGATCGGCGCCATGGTGATTGCCCCGCTGCTCGGCCCCAATCTTGCCCTGGCGCTGGGCACCACCCTGGGCGATCTGCAACTGGCACGTCGGGCCATCGCCGCTGCGCTGGCCGGATTGGGATTGGCCATTTTGGTCGCCTGGTGCATGGCCTGGCTGCTTGAACCCAGTTCAAGCGTGCAATTGATTACCCGAACCGATGTGAATTTTTCCGCCCTGATCCTCGCGCTGGCATCCGGGGCTGCGGCCGTACTCTCGCTCACCACCGGAGCCGCCATCGGGTTGGTCGGCGTGATGGTCGCGGTCGCACTGATGCCCCCCGCTGCGGCGCTGGGCCTGTTTCTCGGCTGGGGTGACTGGTCACACGCCTATGAAGCCGGGTTGTTGCTGGCCATCAATATCGCCGCGATCAATCTTTCGGCAAAACTGGTCTTCGTGCTGAAAGGGATCTCCCCCCGGCGTTGGCCCGAGAAAAGCCGGGCCAAACGGTCCAGCCGCTGGTCATTTATTTTTTGGGGCCTCAGCGTTGGGGCGCTCACGGTTCTGATCTTCCTGTCTCGTAGCTGAATGAATAGCCCGACGGTCATCCGATGGGCGATTAAGCCTCGCCTGTCGATGAGTCTGATTGAGCCAGCCCACCCCTTCATGCGACAATCGCCGCTCCCCAACACAGCGTTATCTCCCTTATGACAGCTCAACTGCTGGATGGCCGCGCGGTATCCGCCGAAATTCGCGCCACTCTGGAACAAGAAATCCAGGCGGCAACCGCCGCAGGCACCCGCCCACCTGGGCTGGCTGTGGTTCAGGTGGGTGAAGATCCTGCCTCGAAGGTTTATGTCGGCAGCAAGCGTAAGGCCTGTGCCACGCTCGGGATCCATTCGGTGGCCTATGATCTGCCCACCGACACCACCCAGACCGATCTCAATGCATTGATCGACCGACTCAATGCCGATCCCCTAATCGATGGCATTCTGGTGCAGTTGCCCCTGCCCGCCCACCTCCGTACGCAATCGATCATCGAGCGGATCGACCCATCCAAGGATGTGGACGGCTTTCATCACGAAAACATCGGCAAGCTGGCCATCCGCCAACCCGCACTGCGCCCCTGCACCCCTTTCGGCATCATGAAGCTGCTGGAATCGGCCAATATTGAATTTTACGGCCTCGAAGCCGTCGTCGTGGGGGCATCCAATATCGTGGGTCGACCCATGGCGTTGGAACTACTGCTGGCCGGCGCCACCGTTACCATCACACATCGCTTTACCAAAAATCTTGCCGAGCACATCCAACGGGCGGATCTCGTCGTGGCGGCAGCGGGCAAGCCCGGGCTGGTTAAGGGCGAGTGGATCAAGCCCGGCGCCATCGTCGTCGATGTCGGCATCCATCGTCAGGCCGATGGCAGCCTGTGCGGCGATGTCGATTTCGCAACGGCATCCGAACGCGCCAGTTGGATCACACCGGTGCCCGGCGGTGTTGGCCCCATGACGATCGCCCTGTTGATGTACAACACCGTGCAAGCCTGGCGGACCCACCTTGACTGAGTTCAATACCATCAACAACGAAACAGACGCCCCGACGAAACCTGGCGAATTTCTCACCGCAATGGGCGGCGACCGCCCGGATGACTGGACTGTATCCCGACGTTTTCGCGGCTTCATGCCGGTGGTGGTTGACGTCGAAACCGGTGGTCTGAATCCCCAGACCGATGCGCTGCTCGAACTGGCTGCCGTCCTGCTGGACGTCGATGCTCAGGGAAAAATCGTGCAGGTCGACCGGATCCAATTACACGTGGCGCCCTTCGAAGGGGCCAATCTGGACCCGGTTTCGATGAAGATCAACGGTATCGATATCGACCACCCATTTCGCAATGCCTTGTCCGAAGCCGAGGCGCTGCAACAATTTTTTCAGCCCATCCGTCAGCGGCTGAAGCTCAATGGTGCCCGCCGCGCCATTCTCGTTGGCCATAACGCGGCGTTTGATCTGGCGGTCATCAATGCCGCCGTGGCGCGTTGTGGCAATAAGCGCAATCCCTTCCACCCGTTTTCCACCTTCGACACCGTGACCCTCTCGGCGCTGGCCGTGGGTGAAACCGTGCTTGCCAAGGCACTCGAAGCCATCGGGCTGGAGTGGGATAGCGCCCAGGCCCACAGTGCCCTGTACGATGCCGAACAAACCGCCGAATTGTTTTGCCGCATCATGAACGCCTTCTCCAAACCCAATGGCCGCGCGCCGCTGCGTGCGCCGCCGGTAAAAAAGAGCCCCGATTAACCCCCCGCTAAACGCTCGCCGCCAGATCAGTCACAAAGGCCCGTCCCACCCATGCGGGTTGACACCCAACAGGCCCACTCGGTGGGCTCAATCAACAGAAGTGTTACGTGAACGGATTCATCAAAGCTTCCTTAGCTAACTATTTCTGTAAGAAAACTCAACCCCGGTACGACTGAGTAGAGGTTACGGCATCATCCCCCTCACCCTCACCAGTCGGAAGCCCCTCTCATGCATAGATCGTCTGCCGGATTAATCGCTGCCTTTATTGCCACCATCGTCCTTTCTGCCCTCATGATTCTGAAGGGCAAGCTGGGGCTTTTGCCGGATATGAACGTGATCCATATGCTGGCATCCCACATGGGCGGGAATCCAATCATGGGATGGGTGGCACACTTTACGATCGGTACGGTTTTCTACGGCCTGATCTATGTGCTGCTGTTTAGCGACCAACATTGGGGCAATCATGTGCTGCGCGCGATGCTCTTGGCCACCTTGGGCTGGCTGGTCATGATGCTCGCGATTATGCCTTTGATGGGTGCGGGTCTGTTTGGACTGGGGCTGCCGAGTGGCATCAAAATTCCCATAGCGACCCTGGTGCTGCATCTGATCTTCGGGGCGGTACTCGGTACCATATACGGCACGCTGACACGTCGGCAAGTTAACTAGAGACCGTGATGCGAAACGGGCAAGCGATGCGCCTGGTCGGCGCAGTCGGGCAAGTGATTCCCAATGATTTTGCTGTGATTTTCCTGGAGTCGGGCACAGGGGCAACCTATAGTGCCTTCTGCATTAAGCCAGCCGGAGATCGACGGTGAACAAGCCCAACGCACTGAATGGAAGTCCCAACACCACCGACATGATGGCCACGTTGGCAGACCCCGTTTTTTTACAGGATTTGCGTCGACAAATGCTGAAATTCGCCACCCTTCAACTCTCCGACGAACATTCGGCGGAGGATGCCGTCCAAGAGGCATTAGTCGGTGCACTCAAGAATGCCCAGTCCTTCGGTGGGCGAGCGGCTTTGAAAACCTGGATGTTCGCCATCCTCAAGTACAAAATCGCCGATTTGCTTCGTCAACGTCAACGGGTGGTAACGGTCAGTCCAATCCCCGACGAGGATGATGAGGACCAGCGGGCCAACGGTCTATTCAATACGCACGGACATTGGCACGCCGAGGATCAACCCGCCGCGTGGCGTGATCCCGAATCCTCGATTCAGGATCAGCAGTTCTGGCAAATTTTTGAGGCCTGCTTGGCCCACCTGCCGGTAGAACAAGGGCGGATCTTCATGATGCGTGAATTCATTGAACTGGAAAGTCACGAAATCTGTGCCGCAGTCGGTATCAGCACCAGTAATTTGCACGTGATTCTGCATCGCGCCCGATTACGGTTGCGTGCCTGTTTAGAACACCAATGGTTTGTCCCGGAGGATTCGCCATGTTGAAATGCCGAGAGGCCACCCACCTGCTCTCAGAGCGGCTGGAACGCGACCTATCCCTGGGTGAACGCATGAGTTTGCAGGTGCACACGCTGATATGCTCGGGATGCCGGAATTTCGGCCACCAAATGACAGCGCTCCGGGTGATCAGCCAGACATATGCGGCAGGCACGTATGAGGCCGAACCTTCTGATGGGTCCGACACGCCGCCCACCCCACCGGCCGGTCAAGCACCGAATCCGGATGCCGGCGTAGGCGACATCGAGGAAGACCCGATACCGGATCAGGCCGCCGACCCCCATAAAAAAATCGATTAGATCCGCCGATGAGATGACCCGGCGTGACGCGACGGGCCGAAACGGGGCTGCCGCCACCGGGCAAAACCATACTTGAGGCCCTGGTCCAGCGAAAAATAGCCACCGCCCATCGCCATGAGATACAGCAGAACCGCCGCCCAGGTGCCATGAACGGCATAGGCATCCGGATACACGAATAGCTGGATAATCAGGGTCATTCCCAGCAACCCCAAGGTCGCAAAGCGCGTACCTAAACCCAAAAGCAGCATGATTGGCAATAGATGTTCGGCGAACGTGGCCATATAAGCGGCTATCTCGGTAGATAGCAGCGGCAAGGCGTACTCCTCCTGAAATAGACACAGGGTCGCATCAGCCAGACGCGGCCAACCCAGATGAAACGTACCGTCGATCACATCGATCGAAAAATTTTCGATCTTGGTCTGCCCGGATTTCCAAAACACGGCTGCCAACGAAAAACGCCCGATCAGCGTAATCACGCTTGAGGGTATTCGGCTCATCACCCCATTCAAGCGGGTCAGTCCCGTCACCCCGTGCGCGTCTCGACCCTTTGCATCCATCATGACACCACCCCCGTGATCAGCTGTTCTACAAAAAGCAGCTCAAAAAAACGACCGATATCGAAATCAGGGGCGGCACTCAAGGTATCGGCCACCGCCACGCCGAAAGGCTGTCCCGCCTGCAGCGCGACAAGCAAGGACGTATCGGGGCCGGGCATCGTCAGGATGCCCACACACCAATCACGACGGATTACCCAGGCATTTTCTGCACAGCCTGGGTCCAATGCCCCCAGGCTGAGGCCACTGTCAGCCTGATGGACCGCCCATAAGGAGGCAATGGCGTATTCCGAGCGGAGTACCCGCAGGGATGGCTGAAACCGGAACTGGACTGTTGTCAGCTGCTCGGGGGTCGCCAACAAGGCTTGCCAGGCGGCCGCCGCCATCGGCTCGGCATCCGCTGCATGAAAAGCAGCGACATAGGCCCGTTCGAGCCGGGCCAGATCCGGCAGGTAAGGCAATTCAGCCGCCGGCGGAAATGCGGCAATGAACTCGGGGAATTCCTGGCCGTAATGGACCAACTGCGGGCTACGCGGTGGGTGTGCCTGAACAAAAATCCAGGCCATAGCACGAAAAAAATCAGTACCAACCAGTTGCTCGACTACGGGAAAGGTATCGGCAATGGCGTTGATCAGCGAGACCATCACATTGTTGCGATATACGGTAAATCGCTGGGCGGGGTCCGATCCATTCCAGGTGGTTACTCCCGGCGGGCAGGGCTGGCCGGGATCGAGCAGGGTCTGCATCCACACATCGTGTATTGTCATGATTGCCGCGCCACTGCTTGGTTGACCCGATGCCGGTTCATGATTCCTTCCGCCCGCTGCGCCTCTGCTATCAGCGTAGCCAACGGCGGCACGTCGTTATCCCATTCGATCAGCACAGGTTTCGGGCCGATGGTCGCGACCGTGTGGTCAAACAACGACCAGACGGCCTCGTCCACCCGGCTGGCGTGGCTGTCGATCAATAAGGGCGCACCCAGCGAATCCGTCTCGCGATTGAATCCGGCCAGATGGATCTCGCCCACGGCCGACAGCGGCAATTCCGACAGGTAGCGAATCGGATCACGCCCGTGATTGCTACAACTGACGTAGATATTATTCACGTCCAGCAGCAAACCGCAGCCCGTGCGACGGACGATTTCGCCGATAAACGCGGTCTCGCTCAGGGTGGACTCCGCGAACGCTACATAGGTCGCGGGATTTTCCAGCAACATCGGGCGACCCAGTACGTTCTGAACCTCATCGACGTGCTGGCAGACGCGATCCAGCGTGCGTTGATCGTAGGGTATCGGCAACAAATCATTGAGAAAAATGTCGTTGTGACTCGACCAGGCCAAATGCTCGGAAAACGACTGGGGCTCGTAGCGATCCAGCAAACCGCGTAAAGCCTGCAGATGCACACGATCCAGCGGCCCTTCGCCACCGATAGACAAACCAACCCCATGAATCGACAACGGGTACTGGGTACGGATTTGCGTCAGAAAATGATGAAAGGCACCACCCGGAACCAGATAGTTCTCGGCATGGATTTCAAAAAACCCGATCGTCGGCTTTGTGGCAACAATCTCGTGGAAATGTTCGGGTTTGAGCCCCACCCCGGCTCGATCCGGCAACTCGGTCCCGTCGGAGGAAAACGAGGTGGCAGGATCAAGCCGGGATGAGACCACAGGATGCGCCCCGATGTTTGGTGTCTGGACCCGAGCAGGCTCGGCCGGTTGATGTTCGTTCATGGCGCACACCCCTTTGCTTATTCAAAGCGCGGCCTGTCGGGGTAACCCCACAAGCCGAGCCCGCGCTTAAGCGACTATCGCTTAGTAGGCCATGGTCATGCCGTGGCCAGTGGACGATGTCTTGGACGTCATCTTGCCGCAGGTGCCAGCCGGGACCAGCTTGTAGGCATTGCCCTGATAGTCCTTGGTCGCACTGCCGGCACACGACGTGCCCGGCCCGGCCTTGCAGTCGTTCTTGCCCTTGAGCGACACGCCATAGCATTTTTCCTGAGCCGCCCCGCTATTGCTCATCCCCTTGTTCATACTCTCGGCCTGGGCAGTAGTTGCCGAAATTGCCAACGCAGAACCCAGAGCCATCGCCAGGGCAGCAGCCGTCATTTTTTGTGTAGGTTTCATCATCTGTCTCCATCAATCGATAAAAGAGGAACGCACCGCAGCGATCAGCCGCGGAAGAGAACTGCCCAGGCCGCAATACAGAAATGGGCCAAACGCACTCTCTTGAGGGTTTGTCGGACCACCCTGGGGTTTCTTACAGCGTATTCAGGATAAAAATGAAACCCGGTGCGCAGAAAATCCTCGAACTCAGAGCAGTTCGATACCGAAACGGCGAACCACCAGGGCAAACAGACCGAAGCTAACCATAGTCAGAACAACGCAGGCACCAAGCGTCGGCCAGAAGCCCAAGCGGGGCAGCAACAGCGGGAAAGCGAGGAACATGGGCAGGGTGGGAATCACGTACCAGAAGGTATACCAGGCATGGTTGGAAATTTTCTCCTGAGACTGATTGTCGACGTGCAGCCAGATCAAGGCCAATACCGTCACCATGGGTAGTGCCGCAACTAGCCCGCCCAGCTTGTCGCTGCGTTTCGCCATTTCGGACACCAGCACGACAACGGCAGCGGTAATCAAATACTTTGTAATGAGCCAAGCCATGAGGGATGAATATCCTGCGAAATAAGGTGAGTACCATGCCTCACGTCGAGCGTAAGGCGGGCGTATGAGCCGGAGCACCGACAATAGTTCCCTATACCTGATGTGCAGGCAATAGCGCCTGAAGCACCGCTCGATCTTCATCAATTTTACTCATCTTGTCGATCAAATACCATCAATATAAATCATCATGTATTCATGTATCGTGAATGTCGTTAATCATCAATACCGCACGACGAGAGACCGATCATGACCCATGCCAACGCCCTGACCACCCATACCCTAGGATTCCCCCGTATTGGCGAACGCCGCGTACTTAAATGGGCGCTCGAATCACATTGGCGTGGCGATAGTCCGAAAGAAACACTTCTTGATATCGGCCGCACGGTACGCCGTCAGGTGCTTGATGACCACGCCGCCGCCCACATCACCCGCCCCCCCGTCGGAGATTTCTCGTTTTACGATCATGTGGCCGATACGGCCCTGCTGTTCGGGCAAATACCAAGCCGGTTCCAGTCCACGGCAAATACCCTGGAAAACCTGTTTTCCCTGGGGCGTGGCCGCCAGATCGATGGCCGGAATGTGGCGCCGCTAGCCATGAAAAAATGGCTGAACAGCAATTACCACTACCTGGTGCCGGAGCTGGAAGCCGACCAGCCGGTCGTGCTTGATGCGGCGCGCTATCTCGATCTGGTTCGGGAGGCGCTGACGATCACGCCCGATGCCAAGCCGGTATTGCTCGGCCCGCTCAGTTTTCTCTGGTTCAGCCGGGGCCTCGACGAACCGGGGCGACTCGCCAAAGCAGAGGCCCTGTCCCTGGCGTATCAACAGTTACTCACCGAACTGAAGGCCCTCGGGGTCAGCTGGGTTCAGATCGACGAACCCATCCTGACACTGGATCTCCCTTTGGCCTGGCTGAAAGCCTTCGAACCGACCTACCACCGCCTGAAAGTCCCCGGCATCAAGCTGTTGCTTACGACCTACTTCGGCGATTTAAACGGCAATATAGCGCTGGCCGCGGGCTTGCCCGTCGATGGCCTGCACATCGATGCCACGACGACCTCGGATCTGATTGCGGTGGCGGATCGGCTCCCTGATTACAAAGTGCTCTCCGTCGGCATCATCGACGGCCGGTCCATCTGGCGCGCCGATCTGGGCGCCATACTGACGCGGCTCGCGCCCGTTCATGCCCGTTTGCAAGATCGCCTCTGGCTTGCCCCAAGTTGTTCGTTGCTGCATGTACCGCTGGACGCGACCCTGGAAACCCGACTGCCGCCATTCCTGCGTAAAAATCTGAGTTACGCTCGCCAAAAACTGAATGAATTGAACCTGCTGGCACGTGGATTGACCGAAGGCTGGGATGCCATCGCGCTGGAGCTCAATCAGGCCGCCAGTGCACGCACGGAATTGGATAACCGGCTTGGCCGGCGTGATCCACAGCTTCGTCGCAAAACGGACATCATCGCCACCCAAAGCCCGGATCGGGCCGAACCCTTTACGCAACGGGCGGCGGCACAACAAGCACGATTTAACCTGCCCCTGCTGCCAACCACCACCATCGGTTCATTCCCGCAAACCCATGAAATCCGGGCTGCCCGCAAGGCGTTCAAGAACAACGAAATCACCGCCGATACCTATGAAACACATATGAAAGCGGAGATCGCGCAGGTCATCAAGGCTCAGGAAGCCATTGGCCTGGATGCGCTGGTTCATGGTGAAGCCGAACGTAATGACATGGTCGAATACTTCGGGGAGCAGCTCGACGGATTTGCCTTCACCCAGGAAGGCTGGGTGCAGTCCTACGGTTCCCGCTGCGTGAAACCCCCCATTATCTGGGGAGATATACGCCGCCCGCGTCCGATGACCGTCACCTGGAGCAGCTATGCCCAGTCACTGACACCCCTGCCTGTCAAAGGCATGTTGACGGGGCCGGTCACCATTCTATTCTGGTCCTTCGTCCGCGACGATCTCTCCCGAGAGGACGTCTGTTACCAGATCGCCGAAGCACTGCGCGCCGAAATCAGCGATCTGGCCGCCGCCGGAATCGGCATGATTCAGGTCGATGAGCCCGCGTTCCGGGAAGGTTTGCCGCTGCGCCAGAAGGACTGGCCCGCCTATCTCACCTGGGCCGTGCGCGCATTCAAGCACGCGGTTTCTGGTGCGCCGAGCGATGTACAGATCCACACCCACATGTGTTACAGCGAATTCAACGACATCATCGCGTCGATAGCCGCGCTGGATGCAGACGTGATCACCATTGAAACCACGCGCTCAAATATGCAGTTACTCGATGCATTCGCTGAATTTGCCTATCCCAATGCGATCGGGCCCGGCATCTACGACATCCATGCACCGCAGATCCCGACCGAACCCGAGATCGAGGCACGGGTTCGTCTGGCGCTCGCCAAGGTACCGGCCAGCCGACTCTGGATCAATCCGGATTGCGGCCTGAAAACCCGCAATTGGGCAGAAGTTACGCCGTCACTGACCGCCATGGTCGCCGTGGCTCGGCGCCTGCGATCCGATTTGGATTGAGCACTGACGGTTAGTAACCGGCAATAAAAAAGGGCAGTCGGTCTGACTGCCCTTTTTCTCGTACGGAAATTCGTGCCGATCCCAGTGTTCGGGACCGGCACGTGTCGAGGCCCGTGTTAAAGCACCTCCGCCGCGTGCTCTGCCAACCGTGACCGCTCACCACGCGCCAACGTGACATGGGCACCATAGGGCCAACTCTTGAAACGATCGACCACAAACGTCAAGCCCGAGGTGGTCTCCGTCAGATACGGCGTATCGATCTGCGCCACGTTGCCCAAACACACCATCTTTGTGCCCGGTCCAGCCCGCGTAATCAGGGTGCGCATCTGTTTTGCGGTCAGATTTTGCGCCTCGTCGATGATGACGAACTTGTTCTGAAAGGTGCGCCCGCGCATGAAGTTCAATGAACGGATCTTGATCCGAGATCGCAGCAGGTCGTTGGTGGCGGCCCGTTCCCAGCCGCCGTTGCCACCCGCGCTCTCTGTTTTGGACAAGACTTCGAGGTTATCCATCAAGGCACCCATCCACGGCGTCATCTTCTCTTCTTCGGTGCCGGGCAGGAAGCCAATGTCTTCGCCGACCGGAATCGTGACGCGAGTCATGATGATTTCGCTGTACCGATTCTTTTCCAGGGTAAGGACCAGCGCCGCCGCCAGGGTGATCAGGGTTTTGCCCGTACCGGCTTGACCGAGCAGGGTCACGAAGTCCACATCGGGGTCCATCAAATGGTTGAGAGCGAAACTTTGCTCCCGGTTACGGGCGGTGATGCCCCATACCGACTGGCGCTCGTGCTGAAAATTAAGTGCACTTTCGACGACGGCCGAGCCATCTGCATCGATCGAGCGAACGATCCCGGAAAATGGTGACGGGCCATCCAGATACAGGGCCAGATTCACATACCAGTCGGCGGTCTGCGGGCCATTGACCCGATAAAATGCCCGCCCTTCTTCCTGCCAGGATTCCAGCGCCTTGCCATGACTTTCCCAGAAATCATCCGGCAACTGCACGATACCGGTATGCAGCAGGGATACGTCGTCCAGCACCTGATCATTGTGGTAATCCTCGGCCTTCAACCCCATGGCCGTGGCCTTGATCCGGAGGTTGATGTCCTTGGAAACCAGAATCACTTCGCGATCCTTGATCCGGTTGCGCAGCGCCAAGGTCACGCCCAGAATCTGATTGTCCGGTCGCCCCCCCGGCATACCCACCGGCAACTCGTAGAACTCGATCTCGGTCTGCAGAAACATGCGCCCCGGTTCGATCGTTGTCGTGCGATTCTTGCTCAATAACGGATTTTCAATCACGAGACCCTGATTGATATTCTCCAGATCGGCATCCTGCAACAACTCGTCGAGGAAGCGACTGGCCTGTCGCACGTTACGCGCCGTTTCGCTGGTCCCTTTCTTGCCGTTATCAAGCTCCTCGATCACCACCATGGGCAGATAAATATCGTGCTCCATAAATCGGAAAATAGATGTCGGATCGTGCATCAGCACATTCGTATCGAGCACGAACAGGCATTTTTTCTGGCGCGTATTATTAATCATTAAATAAAAGGCCTCCGGGGCGATGGATTGACGAGATCGTTGAACGGACAGTCACACACAAAAACCAGTCGGTTACGGTTACGCCCGAATCGATGCCAGCACGGCCGCGGCATGACCGGCCACCTTCACCTTGCGCCATTCGGCATGTAATTTCCCTTCGGGGTCGATCAGAAAGGTACTGCGCTCGATCCCCTCGAAGGTTTTTCCGTACATCTTTTTTTCACGAATGACATTGAACAGGAGGGACAGGCTGCGCTCGGTATCGGCGATCAACGGGAAGGTCAGCCCTTGTTTGGTACAGAATTTTTCGTGGCTGGCTGCCGTGTCGTTCGATACGCCGACCACCACCGCTTTCGCTGCCGTGAATTCCGGTAGCAGGCGCTGAAAATCCTGCGCCTCGGTCGTGCAGCCTGGGGTGTTGTCGCGGGGATAGAAGTACAGAACGAGCCATTGCCCGAGATGGGTGGTGTGATCAATGATCGTGCCGTCAGCGGTGCGGCCCTCGAAGGGCGGGAGAGGTTGGCCAAGTTGCAGAACCATGTCGGGCATCCAATGCTCCTTAATCGAGCGAATTATTGGCTAGTCGGCAGTAGGTCGGAGATGCGAATCGCGGGAAAAAACCGGTTTGGCCGACACGGTCTCATCCCAAACATTCACCCACTTGACCTACCGAGCGATCAATCTGATACCCAGTTTTTCCAAAGTCTGGGCATCCGTCAACCCTTCTGGCAAAACAGATTTTTCGCGTGCCTCAATACGTCCGATTCGGTTCGATGGCCGCATCCAGATTCAGCGCATCACACAAGTCAAAAAAATCCGTTTTGAACTGTCCCAAATGGCAGTTCGTCGGAATATCCACCTCGGCACGAAATTGGATCAGCCGCTCGACACTACGTGCCGGTCGGTAGGCGCGGGTGGACATTTCCCGAACACTCACGCTCTGTCGGACGCAGAATCTCAGCAGGGTTGCCGCGACATCCGCCGACTCCAGACCAATGGCATCCAGTACATAGGGCAACACCGCCTCGCGCCCTTCCGGGGTTTGCTCATGGTAGATATTCACGTCCACCTGATGCTTTTGCGCAAATTCCCGCAGGGCAGACTCGACACGCGTGACCCGGTCCCAGTTGCCCGATATTCGCAGCCCCATATCCAGCCGGGTTCCGAAGGTCAAGACATGGCTATCCAATGCGCGGCATTGCTGTTGCTGGACGATTTCGAATAGATCCGCCATCTGGACGACATCGAGTTTTCCGAACAGGCTCACCACTAATTGGGTTTGCATCATGGTTGTTACAGTTTTAGAGGACATGCGCCCGATTCTAGTTGATTTGATCCGCGTTCGGGAAAATGCCGCACCCGAAGAGGCTCAATATATTTTCAGGCCGTGCCATATCTCAGCCGTGCGGTTGGTTTATTAGCATATGGCTATATAAAAAAGGTTGATTGCTAATGAACTAAATCAGTTTGTCATGGTTTACTAATGGAGCAACAATGCGTTCGCTAGTAGATAAAATCAACAACACGGGGTGAGTCGAATGCGCAATTTCTTAAAGGCATCTGTACTGGGTGTCGCTATCATGTCTCTTTCTGGTTGCGGCTTTCTGTCGATCAAGGACAAGCTGGACCCGCAGGCCATGGATATCTACAGCCAGATGTACGACAAATTTGTAGCCAGCGGTGGTGATCTTGGCGCTGCAACGGTTTGGCGCATGGAAGTGGATAAGGGGATCACCCCTGCCGACATCAAAACCAGTCTTGATTCGGCCTCCGTCGGCACCGGTCTGAAGAATGTCGGCGAGATGCCGTTGTCCCAGCAGCTGGAACTGGAAACAGGTAAAAAGCAGCTCTACATGATGATTTATCAGTATTGCAGCCCATCAATCGCCCGCCAAGCGGTCGATTTCAGCCCCTATTTCGCTGCCTATCTGCCCTGCCGGATTGCGGTGGTCGAAGACAAGGAAGGCCGTTACTGGCTGTATGGCTTGAACATGGACATGTTTGTTCATGGTGGAAAGAACATGCCTCAGCCATTTAAAAAGAATGCTGAACATGTTCGTAACTCCATACACAAGATGATGGAAGCAGCTGCCCACGGCGGATTCTGATTCACAAAATAGAGCGATAACGGCCGGTGCGCTTGATTAAGCGCACCGGACCGCGACACAAAAACCTCGATTAATTCGGGGTTTTTTTATTGTCCAAAAAAACGTCTACCCCATGAACAACAGCTGATTTCAACAAGCCTGGTTCATGATGATATCCGGCGGAGATTCGTAAATGACAGGGCGGGAGATGCCCTTCGGGGACAGTAGGCAGCTAGCGGCGACGTCTCTGGAGGAACAACTGGGCAGCCAACAGCACCCACTGGGGTTCGGTGCGCAGTATGCGCACCATGACGGGGAAAGTCCGGACAGCGATACCAGCACCCAGTACGGACAGGACGATCACCGACAAAGGATGGCGCTGAACGACACCACGCAGCACGGCGACCGCTGTCAAATGGGCCGCCCGCTGACGAAGCCTTAGTTTCGCCTCAGAGAGAGACGGTTCAGAGCATTGCGCATGTTCTGGCACAACTACCTCCTTAGCGGGTCATTCGCTGTGCCAGCCAGACCAGAAGGACCGCCAGCAGCAAGGCAGCGACACCGACGGCGAACGCTGCCCAAGGGGCACCCAACCAGACCGCCAGCGCCATATAGGTGGCCGCCATCAAAAAGCCCAATCCGGTCAGAATCAGCCCGACGGCAACCAGCAAAAGTCCCAACCCCATGCCGGTACGTACAACGGCACGACGAAGGGCGCGCCCCTCGGCCTCCATCAGCTCGAGCAGGCCAATGACGTACTCAGTCAATGTGTTCAGCGGCGGGAGCCCACATCAAAGAGCTTGGCCAATACAAAGCCAATGCCGAAAGCCGCAGCCACTGTCGCCAGCGGGTGGCGGACAACGGTCTGCTCTGCCTCGTCCAATGCATCTTTCGCTTGGGCGCCGGCCTTGGTTTTAATGCCTTCGAACCGACGATTCAAAGTCGAAATCGCCTCATGTACCGCGTCGAGTGCACTGTCCTCGACCGCCGACGCGCGTTGCGCCCCCGATTCCTTCAATGCCGACACCAGGGCCGCCATATCCGTTTTCAGCTGTTTGAGATCCGCTTTGACGGCGGACAGTTCTTCGGATGAATCATTCTGCGTTGCTTGAGCCATGGTCGCTTCTCCCTTGATGGAAATTACCCGTTCAATCATAGCAACTTAAAGAGCACGGTGTACAAGCAACGTCCGCCCTACCCTTTAAGCATCAACACATTACTTCAACACCCCGCCATTACCAAACCGTAACAAATCGTAACAGTCTGTTCATTTACAGAGGCTTGGCTCAGAAATCGAACACGCAACCGAGGGGCTGTCACCCTGCTGTCAGCATTCGGAAACAGAACGTTCACAAACAAAACATAAAGTTTTCCGCGCTTTTAGCAATACGAATTTTTCACATCACTAACTGATTTCCTGGAAATCAAATGACGCCGAAACCGTGTTTGTCGCTGGTCATCGACGTCTGTTGTTTTTGCACAGGATTTTTCACTAAGGGTTCCTATGAACATCACCGGATTTACGCGAAACAAGCTGACCCTGGTCATCCTGACCAGTCTCGCCGCCTTGAGCGCGGCCCCCATGACCCAGGCCGGCAGCGCCATTGATCTGGGCACCGTGCAAAGCAACGGCACGGGTAGTGGAACAACCGCGGCCAAACAGGCTTCAGCGCCCTACCAGGCACCCACCAAGGCATCCCTGAAAGCCACGGAACCCCAATCGCAGATCGATCAGCACTTCATTGAAAACAATGCAGCGCCCACGGCCAACTACACGGATATCGTGACCATCGCACCCAGCGTGGCCGATGTGGCACCCAACGGGCCGGGCGGTATGGAATCGCAGGGTCTGACCATGCGCGGATTCCAGGATGGTCAGTTCAATGTGACTTTTGATGATATCCCCTTCAGCGATTCGAACGATTTCACCCATCACTCCACCAACTATTTTATGCCGCAGGATACGGGCAAGATAATTGTGGATCGCGGCCCGGGCAACGCGAGCACGATTGGCGATGCCACCTTCGGCGGGACAATTGCAGTTCAATCCCGCCAGCCGGAAGACGTGGCGGCCCTGACGCCCTACGCCAGTTTTGGTAGCCACAAGTCCGATCTGTTTGGCCTGCGTTATGACACGGGCGTGCTCAAAAACCTGGGCGATACCAAGGCTTATATCAATTACAAGAACTCATCGACCAACGGCGCACTGACCTATGCGGCCCAGAAGCGCCAGAACCTCGTCTTCAAATCGGAAACGCCGATCGGCGACAACACCGTGCTGACACTGTTCGGCATGTACAACAAGATTCACCAGAATGTGCTGATCGGTGCCACCAAGGCCCAGATCACCCAATTTGGCCCGAACTACGGCCTGAACAACGATCCAACCAGTCAGGCGTACTACGGCTACAACTACGACAAGATTACGGCGGACCTGGAGTACATCGATCTCAAGTCGCTGTTGGGTAGCTGGACGATCGACAACAAGCTCTACACCTATGCCTATCACCATGCCGGCTTCAACGGCGGCGATCCGAACGGCGAAACTCCGAACGGCACCATTTATGGTGCGAACAATGTGCCAGGCCAGCGCATGTCGATGAACTATCGGTCCTTTGGCGATATTTTCCGGGTTGCGCGTAATCTCGGCCCCGGCCGGTTCAAGGCGGGGGTCTGGCTGGATCGTCAGAAAAACACACGCACCCAGTACGAAATCGACGATACCCTGGGTGGCCTGATCAATGGCACCAGCCTGCTGGCCGCCACCGACCGCAACATGAACGACAGCCTGATCACGGCGCAGCCCTATGCCGAATACGACTGGAAACCCACCGACCGCCTGACCGTAACGCCGGGCGTCAAGCTGGCCTATTTCCATCGCACCATCAATGCGCTGGTCAACCAGAAGACCGGCAACCCGCTGTATTACGCGCAAAGCTGGTCGAAGGCCCTGCCGAGCATTTCCCTGCACTACAAGATCGAGAACAATTGGACGGCATACGCTCAGTGGGCCAAAGGCTTCCTGGCGCCGAATCTGAATATTTTCTACACGGCCGATCCGTCGCTGAGTCAGGTTTCACCAGAACAGACCACCAACACCCAGATCGGTACCGTCTGGCAGAGCCATGCCCTGACCCTGTCCGCCGACCTGTACCACATCGACTTCAACAACAAGGTCGAGAGCCGGAAGATCGGCAGCAACACGATTTTCTATAACGCAGGCGGTGCCGTCTACAAGGGCGCGGAAGCCGAAGCCACCTACTACGTGGGGCAGGGGTTCAGCCTCTACGGCAACGGGTCGATCAACAGCGCCAAGGACAAAACTACCGGCCAGTGGCTGCCGAATGCCCCCGATCGCACCTATGCAGCCGGCCTGATCTTCAATCAGGGCAGTTACTACGCCTCCCTGATCGCCAAGCACGTCGGCAAGCGCTACGGCGATCTCGCGGGCAACGGCACCCCCATCGAACCGCTGTCGCCCTATACCGTCGCCAACCTGAACGCGAGCTATACCTTCAAGGGCGCCGCGGGACCGTTGCATGACGCCAAGCTGAGCTTCCAGGTCAACGATCTGTTCAACAAGACCTCGATCTTCGCACTGGCAGGCTATACCGGCGGCGCCAACACCCCGCTGTACTGGACCCTGCCGGGCCGGAGCTACTCACTCTCCCTGTCCATCGGACTGTAAGACCGTTTCTTGATCCTGACATCCCTCCGATTGCCCGTACGGCATCGTGGGGATGTCTTTTTAACCGAGGGGATTCCTCATGAATCTTGACGCCATCAGCCACGCCGCCCAGAGCTCGGGCGGTATTTTGTACTTAATGGTTATCCTGCTGTTTGTCGCGTTGACGGTCGCGCTGGAGCGCAGCTGGTACCTGCGCAACGTCACCTTGGGCGGGAAACGCCTGCTGGACCAACTCGACCCCATCCCTGCCCTCTCCGCACCGGCCTTGCAGGATCTAGCCATTAACTACAAAAAGCTGCCCTTTGCCCGGATGCTGACTGCCGCATCCACCCATGACAACGATCACCACTTCGACCGCCTCGCCGACATCCTCGAAGAGTCGATGATGAAAGAAGCCCAGCATACGGACCGAATGTTCTGGGTGCTGGACACCATCATCACCCTGGCCCCGCTACTGGGTCTGCTCGGCACGATCATCGTGATGTTCAATGCCTTTCAGGTACTGTCGGGACCGAACACGGCACCGACCCAGATTACGGGCGGCGTAGCCGAGGCCTTGCTGGCCACCGCATCAGGCCTGTTTGTCGCCATGGTCGGCCTGGTGTTTTTCAACGGCCTCAATACCCGGGTACGGCACGTCTTTCAGCAAATGGAAATTCTGAAGACCATGCTGATCAACCGGATCTACATCCAGCGACATACGACCGGAACGGAAAACGTCCGGGCGCTTCGCCCTCAGATGGCCCATCAGATCGGCCAACCAGTCAGCCAACCGATCAACCAGCCAATCAACCAGGGAGGCGCGCGCTGACATGCGTCATTTCGAACCCAAGAAGGCCCGGATCGAAATCATCCCGATGATCGACATCATGCTGTTTCTGCTGGTGTTCTTCATCATGATTACCCTGCACATGATCCCGACCACCGGTCTCAGCACCAATCTGGCCAACAGCAGCACCGCCACCGAACTCCACCCGCCCAAGGTGCTCGTCAGCATCGATGCCGCCGGCATCATCACGGTGGATGGTCAAACGATGAGCCCGCAGCAACTCACGGCCCGGCTGCAAGCCGGTGACGCAGCCCATACCGTCGTCACGATCGCGGGCGCCAAAGATACCTCGCTGCAACATCTGATGACGGTGATGGATGCCTGCCGCACCGCCGGCGTCACCCAAATCGGCATCGCGGCACGGAAGCAACCGGGATGACCGCGACCATGGCCGCCCACGCGCCCCACGTCGCTCGGGGATTATCGGGCGCGGCCCTTGTCGCTCTCGTGCTGGAGGGGCTCGTCCTGTCGGCCGTGGCATTCCAACTCGGGCATACAGCACCCAAACCCGTGCCGCCCCAGCCTGTCATGCTGAGCTTCCCCGTGTTACCCACGCCCCCGACACCCAAGCCCGCCCCGCCGCCACCTGCGCCGACCCAACCGCCGCCGCCCGTGAAGCCACCGGAGCCCACACCTCCGGTCCCCAAACCGGTGCCCACGCCGCCACCCCCGAAACCGGTCGTGAAGCACGTCGAGGTCAAGCCGCGCCCCGTGAAACATGAACCCGTGAAACACGAGCATCCAAAACACCGCCAACACCACGAACATCCGGTGACGCCTCAGCCTGCTCCCGTGACCGAGCCGGTGACGCCGCCCCCGCCGCCACCTGCGCCCGATCCCAAACCGGCTCCGGCCACGCCGCCAAGCGCCCCGACATCACAAATCAGCGCCTCCTTCGAATCGAAGGTACGCAGCGCCGTCCAGGTCGCCCTGCACTATCCGGCAGCGGCCCGCATGATGCAGCTGACAGGACGGACCAAGGTGGGCTTCACCTATACCAACGGCCGGATCACGGGCGTTCATGTCGTCACCAGCAGCGGCTCCGATCTGCTCGACAGGGCCGCGATGGCTGCGGTACGCGATGCCAATTACCCGTCCCCGGAGACCGGACAACGCCATCGACCGCTGGATTTCGCGATTTGGGTTCAGTTTGCCCAGGACGATTCAAATTCTTGAACACCTCATTGATTATTGATTAAGGAAATTATTCCATGTCCCTGCTCAAATATACCGCTCTCTCTGCCGCGCTAACCCTGGCCTGTGCCCCAGCGAGTCATGCCGCACCGGTCACGCCGATCCAACATGTTGTACTTATCAGTATCGATGGGCTGCATGCCTTCGATTTGCGCCATTTCATCAAGACGCATCCGCATTCAACTCTGGCAGATCTTGCCCGGCACGGCGTGGAATACAGCCAGGATTTCACCCCGGCACCGGCCGATTCCTTTCCGGGGCTGATGGCCCTGACGACGGGTGGCACGCCCGGACAAACCGGCATTTACTATGACGTGAGTTACGACCGGGCGCTCTCACCGCCGGGT
>JAGXHU010000001.1 GCA_024636015.1 Halothiobacillus sp. | reverse complement strand
GCTACGCACTTCCTGAGTGGTGGCGCGGCCGGCAATCCGCTCCAATGCCGTGATGGGGGTATCGCGCGGGTCGAGTTGCTCCAGCTGGTGCTGGGCGTAATAGCCGATACGGACGCCGGGCGAACAGTGCAGGATGCCGCCGAGCGGCTTTTCGGCGCCGGCCAGAGCACGCATCAGAGTGGTCTTGCCCGCGCCGTTGGCGCCCAGCAGACCGATACGATCCCCGGCACGCACCGATGCGGTGATGTCCTTGAGCAGGGCTAGGTCGTTGTAGCCCAGGGCGAGGTGTTCCATCGTCAGCAGTGGATCAGGCGCACTCGGGCCCGTACGGAAGGAAAAGGTGAAGGTGCTGTCGGCATGGGTGGCCGCCATGATCGGCAGTCGCGCCAGGGCCTTGATCCGGCTCTGTGCCTGTTTGGCTTTTGAGGCCTGAGCGCGGAAACGGTCGATAAATGCCGTCAAATGGGCGCGTTCACGGGTTATTTTCGCCGAGAGTGCTTGATTTTGTGCTTGTCGCTCGGCGCGCGCCATCTCAAAATCACTGTAATTGCCGGTGTAGACCGTCAGGGTTTTGTTATCAAGATGGGCGATATGGGTGCAGACCTGATCCAGGAAATCCCGATCATGCGAGACCACCACCAGACTGCCCGAATAACCGACGAGCCATTGTTCCAGCCAGAATACGGCATCGAGGTCCAGGTGGTTGGTGGGTTCATCGAGCAGCAAGATGTCACTGGGCGCCAGCAGGGCGCGGGCCAAGTTGATGCGCATACGCCAGCCGCCGGAAAAGGACCGTACCGGTCGGTCGATGCTGTCGGGGGCAAAGCCCAGGCCGTCGAGCAATCGCGCGCCGCGCGCTCGGGCGCTGAAGCCGTCGATCGTCGAGAAATCATGGTACAGGGTCGCCAGCGCCATGCCGTCTTCCGCGGCCTCGGCCGCCTGGATCTGCGTATTGAGCGCGTCCCACTCACTGTCGCCCGACAGCACATGCTCGATGGCGCTGACCTCGATATCCTCGATCTCCTGGGCGACCGTGGCCAGGCGTTGACCGCCGGCCCGCTCAATTTCGCCGTCATCGGGCGCGAGCGTGCCCTCGATCAGAGCCAGAAGACTGGACTTACCTGTGCCATTGCGGCCTACGAGCCCCAGCCGGTAGCCCGGCTGCAGGGTGAGATTGGCATTTTCGAGGAGCAGTTGCGTGCCCCGCCTTAAACCGACGGACTGGAGTTGAATCATGGGGGAGATCTTGGTTGGTCAAAACGACGCCGCAGGATAGCGCGTTTTGGCAACGGTTTGGGTTTTCCCTTGCCCCATTAGGGTCTTTTTCTTTCTTGGGCTGTGCCTGCTCGGCCCCTCTATGCCCCATGGGCGGGCGTGTAGGCCGCGATGGACAGTTCCTGGGGGAGTGATCCCGGATGTTGTGCCACCAAGCGATTGATGGCCGACACGACTGCCTTGAACGAGGCGGAAACGATATTCCCATCGATTCCAGCGCCGTGCGTGCTGTACAGGCCATCATCGGTGGTGATGCCCACGAAGGCTGATGCGGCGGCGGTGGCCCCTTCTGCCATGGCGCTTTCCTCATACCATTGCACGCGAACGGGCAGGTTCAAGGCATCGAGAAAGGCCGCGATCGGACCGTTACCGCTGCCCGTGCGCTCGATGTGCTCGCCGGCCTGTTCCCACACCACTGCTACCGTTTGCGCGATACCGTCGGGCGCGGTGGCGAGGCGGCTATCGATGAGCGTGATGGGTGCGTGAGGGGCGACGTAGGTGTGCTCAAACAGCGTCATCAGTTGTTCGGCGCTCATCTCGGCGTTCTGGTGATCGAGGTGCAGTTGGTCCATGTATTTCTGCACCTCGGCTGCAAACTCGATCTGGATGCGCCGGGGCAGGCGCAGGCCGTAGGTCATTTCGAGCAGATAGGCGATCCCGCCTTTGCCCGACTGACTATTCACCCGAATGATGGCGTCATACGACCGGCCCAGGTCCGCCGGATCGATCGGCAGATAGGGGATTTCCCAGATCGCGGACGGGTTTCGGGCGGCAAAGCCTTTCTTGATCGCATCCTGATGTGACCCCGAAAAGGCGGTATGCACCAGATCGCCCACGTAGGGATGGCGCGGGTGAATCGGCAATTGGCTGCATTCGGTACAAATCCGAGCCACGGCGTCAATGTCGCTGAAATCAAGCCGTGGGTCGATGCCCTGGGTGTAGAGATTCAGGGCGAGCGTGATCAGGTCCACATTGCCGGTGCGTTCTCCCTGTCCAAACAGGCAGCCTTCGACCCGATCCGCCCCCGCCATCAGGGCCAGTTCGGTGGCGGCGACGGCGGTGCCCCGATCGTTATGCGGATGCACGCTCAACACGATGCAATCGCGGTGAGCGAGATGGCGGTGCATCCATTCAATCTGGTCCGCGTAGACGTTCGGCGTGTTCATTTCGACCGTGGCAGGCAGATTGATGATCACCGGATTTTCGGGCGTGCCGCCCCAGCGTTCAACCACGGCGTCGCACACGTCGCGGGCGAATTCCGGCTCGGTGGCATTGAAGGTTTCCGGGCTGAATTCGAGCACCCATTCAGTTTCCGGGTGGGCATCCGCGTGGCGTCGGGTCTGTGCAACTGACTGCAACACCTGCTGCGTGACTTCATCTTGATTCATACCGAACACGGTTTCCCGAAACATCGGTGCGGTGGCGATGTAGATGTGCACGATGGCGCGCCGGGCGCCTTGCAAAGATTCGAGCGTGCGTGCGAGCAAATGGGGGCGCGCCTGAGTCAGCACGGCGATGGTGACATCGTCGGGAATGAGCCGTTGTTCGATCAACTGCCGCACGAAGTCGAAATCGGTTTGTGAGGCGGAAGGGAACGCCACCTCGATCTCCTTGAAGCCGACGTCGCAGAGCATGCGGAACATCCGGTGCTTGCGTGCGGCATCCATGGGTTCGAACAGGGCCTGATTGCCATCGCGCAGATCGGTGCTCAGCCAGACGGGTGCCTGCTGGATGCGTCGATTCGGCCATTGCCGATTGGGCAAATGAGGGATGGTTGCGGGACGGTATTTCTGTTCGGGATGCGACAACATGACGGAGATTCCAGAGGGTGCGTGGCGATAAATGTCGGGGTATCCCGGTTTCCGTGTTTCCGGGTTGTCTGCCCAGCCGCCCTCGTGAGGCGGCATACCATCCGGGGGGCTGGGTAAGCGCCAGGATGGGGGCGGACACCGGGGAAACCGGGTACGAAGAAATTCTATGCCGTTTGTTGCCGCAGGTGATTGCGTATTGATGCTTTAATTGATGCCTATTAGCATTATTATGCTAATAATTGCGTATAGTTTGGGCATTAATGCCTATTCAGATCAAGAGAGGGGTTTCCCATGCCTTTGGACCGTTACGATCGCCGCATTCTGGGCCTGCTGCAGGACAATGGCCGACTGAGCAATCTCGAACTGGCTGAGGCCATCGGTCTGTCGCCGTCGCCTTGTTTGCGCCGGGTGCGGGCGCTGGAGGAAAGCGGGCTTATCGTGGGCTATCGCGCGCTGGTAGATGCCCGCAAGCTGGGTTTGAACCTGCTCGCGCTGGTGCATATCTCCATGGTTCAGCACACGCCGGAGCGATTCGCGCACTTTGAAAGTCAGATCGCGCAGCTGCCGGAAGTGCTGGAATGCCTGCTGATTACCGGGCAGGCGGCCGATTATCAGCTCAAGGTGGCGGTGGTTGATATGGATGCGTATCAGGCGCTGTTGCTGAACAAGATTACCCGGATCGAGGGCGTGACGGGCGTACATACCAGTTTTGTCCTGCGGCGGGTGCTGGACAAAACGGCCTTGCCGATTCCCGGGTAGTTATTCCGATCGATCGGATATGAAAAAACCCCGCCGGGGATTGCCCAGGCGGGGTTTTAAATTTGGTCGGAGTGATAGGATTCGAACCTACGACCCCTACGTCCCGAACGTAGTGCTCTACCAGACTGAGCCACACTCCGAAAAAAATGCGCGCGATATCTAAAACCGAAAATGGTGTTAAAGCACAGGGTTAGCTGTTTCGCTGCACGGCCGCATCGGCCAATGAAATCAAGGCGTTTTTGTAGGGGCTATCGGGAAGGTGCTGGATGGCACTTTTCGCCCGCTGCGCCTCAAGATCAGCAAGGCGCGCAGTATAGGCCAGAGCACCCGTCTGTTCAATCGCAGCGCACACGGCCGCGATTTCGGCGTTGCTTTGTTCGGTGATGGCCCGTCGGATCAGGGCGACAGTGTCGGCGCTGCCTTCCTGCATGGCGATGATCAGCGGTAGGGTGGGCTTGCCTTCGGCCAGGTCGTCACCGACGTGTTTGCCGGTCTCTTTTTCATCGCCGTCATAATCCAGCACATCGTCGATGAGCTGAAACGCAATGCCCAGATGCAGGCCGTAGGCGGCCATGGCCTCTTCCATCTCGGGCGGTTGTTTGGTCAGCACGGCGGCCAGACGGGTGGCTGCTTCGAACAGGGTCGCGGTCTTGCGCACGATCACGTCCAGATAACGTGCCTCGTCCACGTCCGGATCGCCCATGTTCATTAACTGCAGAACTTCACCCTCGGCGATCCGGTTGGTGGCTTGGGCGAGAATGCCCATGATCCGCGGTTCGTCGACCTCGACCATCATTTCGAAGGCACGTGAATAGAGAAAGTCGCCGGTCAACACCGAGGCGGCATTGCCGAAACGGGCATTGGCCGTATCGCGTCCGCGGCGCAGGGTGGATTCATCGACCACGTCGTCGTGCAGCAGGGTGGCGGTATGAATCAGTTCGACGACCGCTGCCATCTGCGCGGACCAGGCGGGCGCCTCCAAGGACGGGAAGGCCAGCGCCTGTGCGCTCAACATGAGTACCATCGGCCGGAATCGCTTGCCGCCGCCGCCGAGGATGTATTGCGACAGCTGGTTGATGAGGACGACGTCGGACGACAGCTTCTGTTGAATGACGATATTGACCGCCGCCATGTCGGGCGCGGCAAGGTGACGAATCTGATCGACGGTCATCGGAGGCATAGGTACGCTCATTCACGTGAGAAGGGTGGATGGGGTAGGTTTGGTTTAGACCCCTGTCGAGGGTGCACCTCGGCGTTGATCGGCACTTACCCCGTGAACCGTTCGGATGTCGGGCGCGGTTCGGATTGATTCACACAGTACAGGATTTCCGTTCATCATTCAGCCACAAGCGGCATCCTGTGGGCGTTAACCCGGTGTTTCTTGCCCAAAAAAAACCCCGGCGCAGAGGCCGGGGCGATAGGACGGTGTCGGTCGGGGATGCTTAGCCGCGCGGCAGTCCTCGGCGTTGCCACAGCCAGTAGATCACAGGCAACAGAAACAACGAGAGCAGGGGCGCGGTGATCATCCCGCCGATCATCGGGGCGGCAATCCGAGACATCACCTCGGAGCCGGTGCCGTGCCCGATCAGAATCGGGATCAGGCCCGCGAGGATCACGGCCACCGTCATGGCCTTGGGCCGTACCCGCAGGACCGCACCTTCCATGAGCGCTTCGGCCAGATCGGCGCGTGTGTTCAGCGTGCCCGCTTCGCGTCGACGGGTGATGGCCTGATCGAGATAGATCAGCATCACTACGCCGAATTCCGCGGCCACCCCGGCGAGCGCGATAAATCCGACAGCGACTGCAATCGAGATCTCGAAGTTGAGCGCCCAGAGCAGCCAGAAACCGCCCACTAGAGCAAACGGCAGGCTGCCCATGATCATCAGCGCCTTGCCGCCATGGCGGAAGATCAGGAACAACAGCAGGAAGATGATCGCGAGGGTCAGCGGTACCACCTGCTCCAGTCGTTTGCTGGCGCGTTGCAGGTATTGATACTGACCGGTCCAGTTAATCGCGTAGCCTTCAGGTAGATGCACCCGCTTGTCGACAATGCGCCGCGCCTCGTTGACGTAGCCACCCAGATCCACACCCTGGGTGGTGACAAACACATAGCCCGCCGGTCGGCTGTCGTCGCTCTTGATCATCGGCGGCCCCTCAGTGACGGCCACCGAGGCAATCTGCCCCAGCGCGACGGTCGCGCCGCTCGGGGTCACGATCGGCAGGTCCTCCAGTTTGCTGATGCTGTCCCGATCCGCCCGCGGATAACGCAGGCTGACGGGGAAGCGTTCCAGTCCTTCGACTGTCTGAGTGACTTCCACGCCACCGACCGCCATGCTGATCACGTCCTGAATATCGCCGATATTGAGGCCAAAACGTGCTGCCTTGACGCGATCGGGCGTGATCTCGATATATCGGCCGCTATTGGTCCGGTCGGCGTAGGCTGTCTGAGTGCCCGGCACGGTGTGCAGAACGGCCTCGACCTGCTTGCCGATCCGGGCGATCTCTTTGAGATCGGGGCCGGTGATTTTCACGCCGATCGGGGTCTGGATGCCGGTGGTCTGCATGTCGATCCGGGTTTTGATCGGCATGACCCAAGCATTGTTCAGGCCGGGGAACTGGATTTTCAGATTCAGCTTGTCGATCAGTTTCTGCAGGGTCATGCCCGTCGGCCACTGGTCGTGCGGTTTGAACTGGATGGTTGTTTCGATCATGGTCAGCGGGGCCGGATCGGTCGCCGTATCAGCGCGACCTATCTTGCCGAAGACCGATTTGACCTCCGGTTCCTCGGCAATCAGGTGATCGACCTGTTGCAGCAGGATCCTCGCCTCGCCAACCGACAGCCCGGGCAGGGTCGTCGGCATGTACAGCAGATCGCCTTCATCCAGCGTCGGCATGAACTCGGTGCCCAGGCCACGCCCGAGTTGGGCGATACGGGGGGCGCCGGAGAACGTATTTGCCCAATCATTGGCCACCGAGTTCTGCCAGTGGGTGACCTTGAGTTGCCAGCTGGTGCCGCCAACCCATTTGAGCGGACTCAGAAACCCTGATACCCCCGCAAGCGGTAATACCATCGAGAGCATGAACACCAAGCTGAGCGCGATCAAGGCTTTGGGGAAGCGCAGGGCAGCTCGAAACGCAGGCCGATAGAGGGCAATCAACAGTCGATTGAGCGGGTTTCGCTCTTCGGATGGAATGCGTCCTCGGATGAAATAGCCCATCAAGACCGGCACCAGGGTGACAGCCAGGCCAGCGGCGGCGGCCATGACGTAGGTTTTGGTGAAGGCCAGCGGGGCGAACATCCGTCCTTCCTGCGCCTGCAGGGTGAACACCGGCATGAACGACAGGGTGATGATGAGCAGCGAGAAAAACAGCGCCGGCCCGACCTCCCCGGCCGATTTGGCGATCAGCGCCCAGTGATCATCCCCTTTGGCGGGCTCCCCATATTTCTCTTGCCACGCGGTGAGGTGTCGGTGGGCATTCTCGACCAGCACGATGGCGGCATCGACCATGGCACCGATGGCAATCGCAATCCCCCCCAGCGACATGATGTTGGCGTTGATGCCCTGAGCGTGCATCACGATGAAGGCAGTCAAGACCCCCAGCGGCAGGCTGACAATGGCCACCAGTGCCGAACGAAAGTGAAAGAGGAATACGATACAAACCAGCGCGACGACGAGGAATTCCTCGATGAGCTTGTGGGATAGCGTATCGACTGCTCGATTGATCACGCCCGATCGGTCATATACCGGTACGATTTCCACGCCTTTGGGCAGGCCGGGTTTGAGGTGATCGAGCTTGATCTTTACCGCATCAATGACCTGGCGGGCATTCTCGCCGCTACGCATGACGATGATGCCGCCGACGACCTCCCCCTTACCATTTAGATCCGCCACGCCACGCCGCGGGGCGGCGCCCAGACGGACCGTGCCCAGGTCGCGCACCAGGATCGGCGTGCCGGTCTTGGTGACACCCACCGGAATGCGTTCGATATCGGCCACGCTTTTGAGATAGCCCCGGCTGGTCACCATGTATTCGGCGCCGCCGAGCTCGACCACGCCGCCGCCGACTTCTCGGTTGGCCCCGGCGATGGCGGCCCGCAGCGTGTTGATCGACACGCCGAAGGCACGTAATCGGTTGGGATCCACCACGATCTGATATTCCTTCACCATGCCGCCGACGGTCGCGACTTCGGAGACGCCCGGAACCGTTTCGAGCTGGAATTTCATAAACCAGTTCTGCAGTGTGGTGAGCTGCGCGAGATTCATCGTGCCGGTCGGATCGGTGAGGGCATATTCATACACCCAACCCACGCCAGTGGCATCCGGCCCCAGTGCAGGTTGAACGCCGGCGGGCAAACTGGATCGCGCCTGATTCAGGTATTCGAGCACCCGCGAGCGGGCCCAGTACAGATTCGTGCCGTCCTTGAAGGTCACGTAGATGTACGAGTCGCCATAGAACGAATAGCCACGTACCGCCGTGGAGCCCGGCACCGATAGCAGGGTCGTCGTGAGCGGGTAGGTCACCTGATCCTGCACCACCTGGGGGGATTGGCCCGGGTAGCTTGTCTTGATGATGACCTGCGTATCGGAGAGATCGGGGATCGCATCCAGGGGGGTCGCCTGCCAGGAGTACCAGCCAACGACGGCCAGGATGGCCGAGAGCAGCAGGACCAATACTCGATTTCGGATCGAGAGCTCAATGATTGACTTCAGCATGGGGCGCCTCCGTCAATGGCCCTGCTGATGCGCGGTGGGCGCAGCAGCAGGAGCAGAAGGTAATTCAACGGCACCAGTCATGCGGGCGAAGGCCGCCTGGATATTGCTCTCCGAATCAATCAGGAACTGGCCGGAAGCCACCACCTCGTCGTTCGGCGACAGCCCGTGGGTGATCTGGGTATAACCGCCGCCCGAGGCGCCCAACTGGACCATGACGGGCTGGAACGTGCCGTCCGCGTTCTTGCGCACCACCCGCGCGCCTTGCGCGGTCGGAATCACCGCCGTGCTGGGTACCGTTAAGACGTCGCCCTGTGATACTCCGCTGATGCCGATTTCGGCAAACTGGTTGGGTTTGAGCTCTCCATCGGGATTGTCGAACACTAACCGTGCTTTCAGGGTGCGGGATTTGGCGTCCAGTTCGGGGTACACGAAATCTACCTTGCCGCGCCAGATACGGCCGGGAATGCCGTCGACCGTCATTTCGGCGGGCTGGCCGACCGCGACCTGCTGCATGTCCCGCTCCAGAATCTCTGCCTGCACCCAGACCTTGGTGGGGTCGGCAATCGTGTACATATCGAGCGCCGGTGTGATGTACATCCCCTCGCGCAGATTGATCGCGGCGATATAACCCGACTGCGGTGATATAACGGGCACATTGGGGGTTATCTGTCCGCTATTCGCTATTTTTTTAATGATGGATTCCGGTACGTTCAGGAGCCGTAAACGTTCTTGGGCCGCATCGCGCATTGCGGACATGCCGCCACGGGTGGCGAGTAGATAGTCTTTTTCCGCAGCCAGAATATCCGGCGAATACACAGTCAATAGCACCTCGCCTTTTTTCACCGTGTCGCCGAGGGCGCGCACATTCAGGGTTTCGACCCAGCCGCTGGCGCGGGGGTGGACGTGGGTGATCCGGTTTTCATCGAACCCCACCAGTCCGACGCTATGGATCTGCCGGGTGAGATTGCGCCATTTCACGGGCGCGAGCACCACATTCATGTACTTCAGGGTTAACGGGGCGACCGCGACGGCAGGCATCGTCATCGCTGCGCCCGCTTCCGTGGGGGTACTTGCCGCAACGGCCGGTTGGGCGGCAGTTTTCCCGGCTAAGTCCTTGGTGCCGACAGGGAACAACTTGGGAACTAGGGTCATGCCGCAGATCGGGCAGTGGCCGGGGTTGTTCTCGATGATTTGCGGATGCATCGGACAGGTGTACTTGGTAACGAATTTCGTTTCGACGCCCGCCTTCGCGCTGGCCGTGGTGCCGGTAGGTATGGCCCCGTGATCGTGGGTACTGTGATCGACGGACGACTGTTCTTGGGGCGCAGCCTGTTGCATCACGGTTTGTGCGGCAGTGGGTTTGATGCTCACCGGGAACAGCTTGGGTACGAGCGTCATGCCGCAGATCGGGCAGTGGCCGGGGTGGTCCTCGATGATCTGCGGATGCATCGGGCAGGTGTACTTGGTGACGAACTTCGTCTCCGGTTGGCCCTTTTGGGTTGCGACCGGACCGGCGGGATGGGCAGCCTGGTCATGACCGTTGTGGTCGGTTGCCTGGTCAGCCGCTTGGGCGTCTACAGGGCGGAACATCGGATAACTGATCAGGGTATAGGTGACGGCGCTGGCGGCTACGCCAGTGACGACTGTGCGGAACAGGTTTGTACGGTTCATGCCGGATTCTCCAGAAGATAGCGCAGGTCGATCAGGCGGCTGGCGCGATCGATGGTGAGGTTGAGCCGCTGTTGCCGGCCCTGCACAATGGCTTGTTCGGCATCGATGACGGCGGTGAACTCGCCGCCGCCCGAGCCAAACTGGTTCTGGGCGAGCTTGGCGACCTGCCGGAGCTGCGGCAGGATCTGGTGATCGTAGCCGTCAATGCGACGTGTGAAGCTGGCTAACGACTGCTGTAACGCCTGTTCTTGAGCGTGCAGTTCCGCCGCTCGATTGTCCAAGTCCAACTGCCGTGACTGGGCGCGCTTTTGTGCGGCAACTAATAAGGGCGTCTGCCGCGAGCCGGTGAAAAGCGGCAGGCTCATGCTGACGCCGACGCTGAGCGTATTCGGTTGATGTCCTGCGCGCAGACCAAATCCCAATTGAACGCCAAATTGCGGTTTGAAGGCGGCCTTGGCCACACCGGTCTCGGCGCGGGCCGCGGCCAGTTGAGCGCGGAGCACCGTTAATTCGGGCTGATTGTTCAGATTGCCTTCCGGCAGTCTCGTTAAGGACTCGGGCAATGTGGTGGGCCACGGGGCTTGTGCCCGTGCACCAATCCAACGGGTTAAGCGCGCTTGCGTCGCGGCGGTATCGCCTCGTAGTTTTTCGATCTGGTCAGCCAATTCGGCTAAACGAACGCGCAGACGGACTAAATCCGTGGCCCGCGCACGCCCGACGCTGTAGGCCGTTTCGGCGCTGTGCAACAGTTTTTGGTCAAGCTGGCGGTCCGCTTCACGCAACGCGATCGTTTGTTGATCGCGATAGATCGTGAGCCAGAAGCGGCTGACCTCTCGCCGCAAAATTTGTGTTTTTACCGCAAGATCGGCAGTCGCCGTCGCAGTTTCCGCATCGGCCACCAGGGCCCGTTGCGCCAAAGTATCCCCCGGCGGCAGCATCTGGTTGATACTGACCTGGGTCATCGTCATGGCGCTTTGCGTCAGGCTGAAATTGTCGAGTGGGAGATTGGCCAACTGCACCGATACGGTCGGGTCCGGCAGTTGATCAGCGGCGCGTGCCGCACTGGCACTGGCGTCCGTCAACATTTGTGCGGCCGCCAGGCCTTGATCGTGGCGGACGGCAAGCTGCTCGGCTTCATGGAGGGCCAAAGGCCGATCCTGAGTCGGGAGGATGAGTGGTGTGGCACCGCGAGCGGCAAAAGTAACCGGGCTGATCACCGATAGTGCGGGCAAGCAGAGCCATGCAATGGCTACGGCCACGGTTGGGCGGGTTGCATACAGTAATAACCCTGTAGGGTGTAGTTTCATGATAACCCCTTAAATTCACGGACAATATTTCGGTCAGAATAAGCGGGAAAGCAGCTTATTGAACCGGACTAATTACGTGGGATTTCGGGTGGTATCGTCTGGTCTTTGCTGGGGCGGCAAAGCCTGCCTCATGACGCATACGATCACCCGGTGGGGTTACACGATCGGGGGGCGATAGAGCGGTGGGGCGTGTACAGCGCGGTTGGCCGTGTGGAAGTCGAAGAATGTGCTTTTACCGTGGGGTGCGATCAGCATGACCTTATGTTGGATCGGCAAGGTCAAGGCCGCGCAGCCGAACAGCAGACACAAATCACAGCAATGATCGCCACATTGATTCATGGCCGTCGATTGCGTGTGATCGGCACTGGCTACCCGATGGCTGGGTAGACAGTAGCCATCGATAGGAGCCGTATGCTCAGTGGCGGACATTCCCTGTTCGAAGGCATGCGACATCATCGGGCAGCCTTCCACCACTGCACCTGCCAACGCGTTGTCCAGTGGGAACCAGACAGCGAGTAGCAAAATTACGTAGTGCAGAAAGCGCGGGTAGGTCATGTAATTAATACCTTAAGTGTGGCGCAGTTACCAGCCTGGTAACCGCGCCAACAAGCTTGAACAAAGGCTTTTGGCGCATTTGAACGACTAATATAAGAATACACTATCTTACATGCCGTTTCCATTTTGCATCATCTCTCTCATCATGGCCGGCATACCCTCTTTGACAAAGCCATTGAGTTCTTGAGCATGGGCGCGAATAACAGCAACCATTTCGTGGTCAGCAGAAGTTTCCGTTATGGCAATGCCATTGGGTAATACCTCTAATTTTCGTTGATAACCAGTTGGGTTGGCGAACATTTTAGGTACGCTCTTGCTTACTGGATAAGGGAATGGTTGATTTTTGTCCAGCCGCGCATACATTTCTACAACGTGTTTTTTAATAATCGATGCTGTGGCGGGATCGTTCGAGGTTGTGACCACATGCACGCCATTCGGTAGCTCCGTGACTTGACGATGAATCAGTTCATGGCGTTGAAAAAGTTCCATTCCTGTGCGCATGGGGCCTTGCATATTTTCTTTCGACATCATGCTGCACATTCCCCCGGCCATCATACCTTGAGATTGAGTTGCTGCTGTGCCAGTTCGTCCAAATACGTAGCCGAAAAATGCAACAATAGTCATTAAAAATGAACGACGTTTCATGTTAACTCTCCTGAAAGAGGTTAAGTTCAACCCTATATGATTAATAGGTGCTGAATCTTAATTGTTCTACTTGTTTGTGTAGGTCAGATACGAGGGACCCCTCTTATCGAACCGGATTAATTACGTGGGATTTTGGGTGGTGTCGTCTGGCCTTTACTGGGGTGGCAAAGCCAGTCCCATGACGCACGCGATCACCCGTATGGAGTTAAACGATCGGCGGGCGAAATAGCGGCACGGAAGTGGCCGCAGGTCGTACGGACAGAAGGTCGGAGAATGCGTCTGCGCCATGGGGCATCGCAAGTGCGAATCTGTGTTGGCTGGGCAGGGAAACGCTGCCAAAAAGCAGGCACAGAGCGCAGCAATGGTTATCGCATTGATGACAGGGCGCCGACTGATCCTGTTGGGCAGTGCCCGCGCTTAGGGCCGCCGTAGGTACGCAGTGCGCACTGTCAGCCGATGCCTGCTCCGTGGCGGCCAGTCCCTGCGCGAAGGCATGCGACATCATCGGGCAGCCTTCCACCACAGCACCTGCCAGCGCGTTGTCTAGTGGGAACCAGACAGCGAGCAGCAGAGCGATGTAGTGAAAAATGCGCGGTATTTTCATAGATGGCGCCAAGTATAGCCCAGTTGCTTGGAAGTGCTATTGAATCAGCAGAGCTGCCCACGATTTGGCCTACGATTTTCGCCTTGGGAAGCGACCGTGGTGCATATTGCATATCGAGGCGTTTTAATGTTGAAAACAGCCCCGCAGCAATGCACGCATTTTTTCTCGCCCCAGATCTTCCAGAAGTTCAATATTTCGTTCGGGAATTAGGTCCGCATCCGGATAGTTGGCGATGGCTTGGTCCAGACTGGCTTCGCGAATCAGGTGCAGGACGGGATAGGGTGATTTGTTGGTGTAATTTTCCGTGTCGTCGAGTTCGGTGCCGCCAAATTGATAATCCGGATGGAAGCTGGCGATCTGAAACACGCCCTTGAGCTTGAGTTGCCTCAGCCGGGTTTCTGCTCGAGTCAGGAACTGGTTGAAGTCGAAGAAATCCTGTAGCACGTCGGGGTGGATGAGCAGGCTGGTTTCGATGGCATCGTCCTGTTTCAGCAAGGCCAACTCGTTTTCCAGATCGACCAGCAGATGCTCTTCATCAATGGCGTCGGACACACAAAAACGCACCCGGTTTTTCACGAGTTCACGTTTGGCAAAAGGACAGAGGTTGAGACCGACGACGAGGGTTTCTACCCAGTTGCGAACGGCGGCGATGATGGGGTCGTGGTCCAAAAGGCGCTCCCGGTTTGCGGGTGAGAGGTGGGCGTTTTCAGGTCTCGCGACCATAATGGCACGGCGACGTGGAATGGTTAATTGATGGAATCATAAACGAGGATGTCGGGTTGTGCCGGATGCCGCGTCCTTGCCTTGTTCATAGGCCCTGTGTACCAGGCAAAAAAACGGACCTTCCGGCCCGTTGTATTTCTTCATTGATTGAGCGTTAGCCGTTATTTTTCCAATATGCGCCGACGCTCGTTATATTCCTTTTCGTCGATTTCACCGTGCGCGAAGCGCTCTTCCAGGATGTGCAGCGCCCGGCTTCGCTCCCGACTGCTCTGGGTGACGGATGAACCGCCGCCCAGTAGAAAACGCAAGATGGCAAAAATGATGAATACCATCAGTACCATGCCGAGTAGCATGAAAATCATGCCAAACCCGCCATAAAACCCACCCATTCCCGTGTGATCATAAAAAGGCATGTCGATATCCTCCATTTGGAATCGTTATCACTATCACTTTTTCTGCGGCTTCTCTCAACTAGGTCGGGCGGTAGCTTGACCGCCGTCCCTGGGTCAGGTTTTTACCACCACAGGCGCAGACCGGCGATGAGCTGCATATCGCTGGTCGCTTCCCCATTGGCTCGCGCATAACGGGCTGTTTGGCCGTATTTGTTCGTCCATTGTATGCCGACGTAAGGGGCAAATTCGCGCCGTATTTCATACCGCAGCCGCAGCACCACGCGCGAGTCAGATAGCCCTTTCCCGATATCCCGTTCCGGATCGTTCTTGCCGTACATGTTCAGCTCGATGCCTGGCCAGAAAATCAGTCGTTGGGTAATGAAAAAGTCGTACTCACTGCTCAGACGCAGGGCGGTGCGTCCCGCACTGCCCACGTAGGCCGTTGCGGTGGTGTCGAATTTATAAGGCGCGAGTCCTTGAACCCCCAGCCCGAGCCAGTTTCGCCCCGGCGTTTTTCCGGCCGAAAAATCATGCCGGGCGCCAATCTGCGCATCCCAGAACGCAGCGATGGCATGACTGTAATAAGCCGCGATGTCGGCATCTTGAGTGACGCCACCTAAGCGTTTCCCCTCGCCTTTAAGCCAGAGTTTGTTGGTGTCGGTGCCAATATAGGCCTGGCCTTCGAACTGGGTGAAGTTGCCTTTGTTGGTGTAATCGCGTTCCAGGCGATCGATCATTACCTTGTAGATGAGCGGGTTGTGGGTTTCGTGACGGGCTGATTCGGCCGCCAGCGTCGCTACGGCTGTCCGCTGCTGGGCTAGGGAAGGCGCCTGGTAGGTGCCCGAGTCGCTCGTTGCGTAGGCAGTATCCGCGTGTGCGGTTGCCGCCCAGAGGGGGGCGGAAAAAGCCATCGCGAAGACAGCCGCTTGTGTGCGGAAAGAAATATGTTTGTTCATTTGTATGCTCCTGTTGATATCTGTTTAAACCACGCGAACTTCACGGAACATGCCGGCGTTCATGTGGTACAGCAGGTGACAGTGGTAGGCCCAGCGACCGATGGCATTGGCGCTGACGCGATAACTGATCGCATGACCTGGGGCGACGCTGAGTGTGTGTTTGCGGGCCAGGTATTCGCCTTTATCGTTCTCCAGTTCGCTCCACATCCCATGCAGGTGTATAGGGTGGTTCATCATGGTGTCGTTGATCAAAACGATGCGGACGGTTTCGCCGTATTTGAGCTCGATGGGCGCCGCATCGCTGTAACTGACGCCGTTGAAGCCCCAGATATACCGATCCATATTACCGGTAAGATGTAGCTCGATGCCGCGTTCGGGTTCTCGATCGCTGATTGGGCCGTCGATGCTGCGCAGGTCGCCGTAGGTGAGCACCTTGCGACCATTGTTACGGAGCCCCGCCCCCGGATCACTCAGGCTCATGGAGACCTGTTGGGCTTTCATGCCGACGCCGACGCCGTTTTCGGTCTCAGGGTGCCAGTCCAGTTTCAGCATGCCGTCCTTGAGATTGCGGTTGTGCAGACCGGGCAGATCCATTGGATTGGTGTCCTTGTTCATGCCCGCCATGGCCGGTTTGTTTTTTGCGCCATCCATGTCCATGCCGGGCATTGCCGGTGGGGCGCTCTTATCGCTCATATCCATGCCCGGTGAATGGTGGTGTGTTGTACCGCCCATATCCATACCCGCCATGGCGGGTTTGGCCGGCTTGTTGCCCATGTCCATACCGCCCATGGATTGACCGTTCATGTTCATTCCGGGCATCTGCTGCTTCGCAGAACCGCTCATGTCCATACCAGTCATGGCGGGTTTAGCCGGTTTGTTGCCCATGTCCATACCGCCCATGGATTGACCGTTCATGTCCATGCCAGGCATCTGCTGATGTGCTGAGCCACTCATATCCATCCCAGCCATGGCTGGTTTATCCGGCTTGCTGCCCATGTCCATACCGTTCATGGACTGACCTTGCTTATCCATCCCGCCCATATTCATTCCGGACATGTCCATGCCACTCATGTCCATGCCCATGTCCGCCATGGTGAGCGTGGGTACGGGGTCCATCGCGGGAACGGGCGCCCGCAAGTCGGCATGCGGGGTGAGGGTGCCACGGGCGTAGCCGGAGCGATCCAGGGATTGGGCAAAGATGCAGTAGGCCTGATCGCTGGCGGGCTCGACGATGACGTCGTAGATTTCGGCCACGCCGAGGCGGAATTCATCCACGGTGACAGGATGCACGTCCTGGCCGTCGGCCGCGACCACGGTCATCTTCAGACCGGGAATCCGCACGTCGAAGTAGCTCATCGAGGAACCATTGATAAAGCGCAGGCGAATCTTCTCGCCTGGGCGGAACAGCGCCGTCCAATCGCCGGATGGGGTGATGCCGTTCATCAGGTAGGTATAGGTCGCGCCGGTGACATCCGATAGGTCGCGCGGGCTCATGCGCATCTTGTCCCACATCAGCCGATCTTTGACGGCGGCGCCGAAGCCCATTTTCTCGGACTGGTGAATCAGATCCATGAGGTCGGGTTTGACGTAGTTGTAGTAACCATCGGCCGTTTTGAGGCGGTTGAAGATGAACTCCGGGCTGGAATCGCTCCAGTCGTTGAGCATGACGACATGATCCTGGTCGTAGGCGACGCGATCCGCTGAAGCTGGGTCGATCACGATGGCGCCGTAGACGGCGTTCTGCTCCTGAAAGCCACTGTGGCTGTGGTACCAGTAGGAGCCGGATTGTTCGACTTTGAACCGATAGGTGAAGGTGGTGCCGGGGGCAATGCCTGCATAGGTTAGGCCGGGCACGCCGTCCATTTCGAAGGGCAGAATGATGCCGTGCCAGTGTAATGAGGTAGACACCTTCAGGCGGTTGGTCACCCGCAGGGTGACGACATCACCTTCGCGCCAGCGCAAAGTGGGGCCAGGAATCGAGCCATTGATGGTCATGGCGGTGCGCGTCTGGCCGGTAAAGTTGACTGGCATCTCATCGATCACCAGGTCAAATTCGGTGCCGCGCAGAACGGGGGATTCGCGCCGACCGGTAGCGGCTAGCGCGGCGACCGGATTGAGTCCGAGGGCGGTCATGACGCCGCCGGCGACCAGCCCCTGCAGGAACGTTCGTCGGGCAGGGTTTGTCTGGGTTGAATTCGACAGAGACGGGTCTTGCTTGATTGTTTTCATCGTTGTGTCCTCAAAATCGTGATCAAAGCTTCGAAAGCGTGTGATTTGAGGCGATGGACCGGGGGCTCTTGACCGCAAGTTATCCGCAGGAAGCGCGAATGTGTAACTGGGTCGGGTCGATATTTCGACCCCCGCCATCGCCCCATGTCCGATCCTGCCCGACCGAGAAACACGTTCCGGTCAGCGCAGGAGGGGCGTGGGGGTGTTAGGCGATGGGGGGGCGGAAGGGATGCGTGTGAACGCCGGCAGGTGCCTGTGTTTGGAGGGCTACCTGATAGTTGGCGGTGTAGGCGGTGAAGGTCATGCCGGTATGCAGGCTGGGGAGCGCTACACCGCCGAGGAGCAGGCAAACACCGCAATGATCGCAGCAGCCGTTTGACTGATCGGATTGAGCCGTCTGCAGATGTAGAGATATCGCGCTAATCATGGATGCCGTGGCGCCGTGTAGTACGTCCGCGGGATCGACGGTCTTCTGCATACCCTCTTCAAGGGCATGCGACATTATCGGGCAATCGGTAATGACCGCGCCCGCCACTGCGTTGTCCAGCGGGAGCCAGACAGCAAGTAGCAGGATTAGGTAATGCAGAAAGCGCGGTGTCTTCATGATTAATAATTATAGACACAGTAGATGGGTGAAGCGCAAGGTTATCTGTGAATGTTCTTGTGACTGCCGATCGTGATGTTGACGGGCGTCTTGATGAAGCGGGCGGACCCTATGCCCATGGAGTCTGTGCAGAAATACGCTTTGTGCTCAATTTTGCCCGACCGTGGTCGATATAACCCTGAATCCATAACCGGTTGTTGCCGGATCATCGGGGGCGTATTTCAGGTCTGGCCGTAAAAATTGCCGGACGCGGGTCCTTATCCAGGTGCTTAAATGAGTCAGGTGATCAACGAGATTTTGAATCAGGCGCCCTCCCGTCGAATGATCTGGGTGGTGAGCCTGGTTGCGGCCTTGGTGATTCTGTCCACGGCCATCCTGCTTCCCGTCAGTACCCGATCACTGCCTGTAGTCGAGGCTTTTTTGCCCATGTACGCCATGGCGGTGATCCTGGTCGAGGGCATGACAGCCTACTTTCTTGCCATTCAATATTGCTTTACGGCCAGGCCCTTCATGGCCGCGCTTTCGGGCGCCTATGGGTTTGTGGTTGTGATGGTGGTTTTTCAGATTCTGGTGTTCCCCGGGGTTTTTACTACCGCTGGCTTGCTGAACCTCGGACCTCAGGGCGCGCCTTGGCTGTGGGTGATCTGGCATGCGGGCTTTCCGTTTTTCGTGCTGCTTGCTCTGTCGTTTTATGCGGGCCGCAGCGCGCCCCTCGCGAGGGAAGGAGCATCACGGCGCGCACGCGCGCTTGGTACCGTCCTGATGTTTGGTCCGCCTGCCATCGGTTTGCTTGCCATCCTTGGGGTGATGATCTGGGGCAGTGCGCTCCCGGTGCTGATCAAGGGCGATTCTTATTCGAACATTGTCGATTCCTTCCCGACACCCGTGGTGCTTCTCCTGAGCTTGCTGGCCTTGGTCGGCGCCCTCGTGGTGACCCGTTTGCGGGATTTGCTGGGCTTATGGCTGGCGTTGGCACTGCTGGCGGCCCTCGGGGATGTCGCGCTTACACTCTTTGCAGAAGCGCGGTACAGCGTGGGCTGGTACGCAGCGCGGGTGATGAGCCTGGCTTCGTCCTCGATGGTGCTCGGTTTCCTGATCTGGGAGATATCCGGCTTGTATCGGCAGTTGCTTGACTCCCATCGTCGGCTGGAGGATCGCGTGACCTACGATGGGTTGACCCAAGCGTACAATCGGGGGTATTTCACCGATCATTTGAGAATGGCGGTGGTGCAGTCTGGGCAGGAAGGTGCATCACTGTCGCTGCTGATGATTGATGCCGATAATTTCAAGGGGTATAACGATCACCAGGGGCACCAGAAGGGGGATCACTGTCTTGTTGCTATCGTGGGCGCGATCAAAAAAGCGCTGCGCCGTGCTGGAGATTGCGTGGCGCGCTACGGCGGGGAGGAGTTTGTCGTGGTTTTGCCCCACGCCAACGCGCAGGCAGCCAAGATGGTAGCGGATCACATTCATCATCAGATCGCACAGCTCGAAATTCCTCGTTATGATGGAATTTCTTCCCATGTGACGGTGAGTATCGGCATTGCAACCTTCGATGGCCTGTCAGGGCCGATTGATCACGAGGAGTTGATCTGGCGGGCAGATGCCGCGCTCTATCAAGCCAAGCATGCGGGCCGGAATACCAGTGCCGTCTTCGACGAGGGGGGTAGTCGCCCCGCCCCCTAGCATTAGGGGTGCGGCTTTCACTTGACGATCGATCTGGATGCCGGTAATATCCGCCGCCTTTCTGTACGATCAATGCGTGCGCGGTGCTGACTTAATTTCCAGCGGGTGCGCGCGGCCTCATCAAAGGTTGAATGTAAACATGTACGCAGTAGTAGTCACCGGCGGTAAGCAGTACCGCGTAGAACAAGGCGAATGGCTTCGAGTTGAGAAACTGGAAGGCGAAGAAGGCAGTGTTGTGTCTTTGGATCGCGTCCTGATGATTGCCGATGGCGATTCGATCAAGGTGGGTGCGCCCGCTCTTGATGGCGCTACCGTCACCGCCGAGATCATCGGCCAGGGTCGCGGTAAGAAGATCGACATCATCAAGTTCCGTCGCCGCAAGCATAGCCGCAAGCATCAAGGTCATCGCCAGTCGTATACCGAGATCAAGATCACCAGTATTAATGGTTAATTGTCGCGCCCGGCGGTAACGTCCGGTCACGGCACTCGTTTGGAGTTGTAACATGGCACATAAAAAAGCAGCCGGCTCGTCACGCAACGGCCGTGATTCCGAAAGCAAGCGACTGGGCGTCAAGCGCTACGGCGGCCAGGCCGTGAGTTCGGGCAGTATTCTCATTCGTCAGCGTGGCACCCAGTTCCACCCGGGTTCCAATGTCGGCTGTGGCCGGGATTACACCCTGTTTGCCCTGGTGGATGGTACGGTTCAGTTTGAAGTGAAGGGTGATAAAAACCGTCGCTTCGTGAGCATCGTTCCTGCCTGATCGGCTGGACGTCCGGCTGATTCAGCCGCTCGTCAGGTTACTCTGCTCGGAACGCGAGATTCTTTAGCCCCGTCGTATGCGGGGCTTTTGTGTTTGGAGCGGATTGACACGGCGCCCTGTTGTGGGGGCTAACAAAAGAGATCGTTGAGGTGCGTGCCAAGGTACGCGGCCTGGCGGCAAACCATTGATGGGTCCAGCCTGGATGTCCATCAGAATTTACGCGATGGGTATGGTCCGGTTGGGCCGGGATGGTAAGTGATGAAGTTTGTTGATGAAGCGAAGGTCAAGGTTAAGGCCGGTGACGGCGGCAACGGCGTGGTTGGTTTCCGACGCGAGAAATACGTGCCCAATGGCGGGCCGGACGGCGGTGACGGCGGGGATGGCGGCAGCGTCTATTTCGTCGGCGACATCAATCTGAATACCCTGGCTGATTTCCGCTTTCAGCGCCATTACGAAGCCGGCCGAGGCCAGAATGGCAGTGGCCGTAACCAGACGGGCGGCAAAGGCACGGACCTATACGTTCAGGTGCCCCTGGGAACTGTCGTGCATGACCAGGACACTGGTGAGATCCTCGGCGAGGTGGTCGATGAAGGCCAGCAACTGATGGTGGGCAAAGGGGGGTGGCATGGTCTGGGCAATGCACGTTTCAAGAGCTCGACCAACCGTGCGCCGCGTCAGCAAAGCGACGGTACGCCCGGCGACGAGCGGCGTTTGCTGTTGGAACTGCGTATTCTGGCGGATGTCGGTTTGCTCGGGATGCCGAACGCCGGGAAATCCACTCTGATTCGGGCAGTCTCGCAGGCCAAACCGAAGGTCGCCGACTATCCGTTCACCACGTTGCACCCGAATCTGGGGGTGGTCGCGCCGGAGCCGCATCGCAGCTTCGTGATGGCCGATATTCCCGGCCTGATTGAGGGAGCCGCCGAGGGCGCGGGCCTGGGGCATCAGTTCCTGCGTCATCTGGCTCGGACCAATCTGCTGCTGCATGTGGTGGATGTGGAGCCGCTCGATGAAGTCGATCCGGTGGCGTCGGTCGCGATTCTTGAAGAAGAGCTGCTGCGCTACGACGAAAGCCACTTCACGGACTCCGCCGAGCGTCCGCGCTGGCTGGTATTGAATAAGATCGACCAGTGGCTGGAAGAAGAGCGTGACGAACAGATCACCGCACTGACGGCCCGGTTCCGTAAAGAACTGGATTTCAAGGGGCCGATCTTTGCGATCAGCGCCTTGAACAAACTTAATACCATGCCGCTCGTCTGGGCAATCATGGAGTTCATGGAAGCGGCCCGTGCGGCCGATCTGGCCGCAGCCAAGCAGCCCGTTCCCGTCGAGGCAACGGCGGTGGCACGCGGTAACCCAGATATCGAATGGACTGAATAATGAGCCGGGCGCATCTGAGTACCGATCGGCGCTGGGTCATCAAGATTGGCTCGGCCATGGTGACTGGCAACGGTGCTGGCCTGGACATGGCGGCGATCGACCGCTGGGCGCAACAGATTGCGGCCCTGCGTGCGGCGGGCCGGGAAGTCGTAATCGTGACTTCCGGTGCCGTCGCCGAGGGCATGGCGCGACTGGGCTGGTGTGATCGGCCCACCGCATTGCCGCAGCTTCAGGCCGCCGCCGCCGTCGGACAGATGGGGCTGGTGCAGGCCTATGCCGACGTGCTCCGTCGGTACGACATCCATACCGCGCAGATTCTGCTGACCCACGAAGATCTCTCGGATCGCCAACGTTATCTCAATGCGCGCAGCACCCTGCGGGTCTTGCTGGGCTTGGGCGTGGTGCCGGTGGTCAACGAGAATGACACCGTGGCGACGGATGAAATCCGCTTTGGCGACAACGATACCCTGGCGGCGCTGGTCGCCAATCTGGTCGAGGCCGATGTACTGGTGATTCTGACCGATCAACTGGGGCTGTTCGACGCCGATCCGCGCCACAATCCGGACGCAAAATTGCTGACGGAAGTGGTGGCGGGTGATCCGGCCCTCGAATCCATGGCCTCGCCTGAAGGTGGACGGCTGGGTCGCGGCGGCATGTATACCAAGGTCATGGCGGCCAAGCGGGCCGCGCAGTCCGGCGCGGCGACCATCGTTGCCTCCGGCGCCACACCGGAGGTTCTGGTGCGGTTGGCGGCTGGCGAACCGGGTGTGGGCACCCTGTTCCACCCGGCGCAGACCCCGTTGGTGGCCCGCAAGCAGTGGCTCGCCGGGCAACTGCGCGCTCAGGGCGATGTGCAGATCGATGCCGGTGCGGCCGCGGCCCTGCGCCGGGGCGGTCGTTCTTTGTTGCCGATCGGTATGACTGGGGTCGACGGTCACTTCGCCCGAGGCGATCTGATCCGCATCCTCGACGAGACCGGCCGGGATTTCGCCCGTGGTCTCACCAACTACAGCGCCGATCAGGCGCGTAAACTATGCCGCCAGCCCAGCGGCGCAATTGCCGAAATTCTGGGATTCGTCGAAGAGGATGAGTTGGTGCATCGTGATAATCTGGTGATCCTGTAACCGCCGATTTCGGTTCAAGCCTACACCTCAAGGCAGGAAATCGGTGGCACTTTGGCCATCGCCCATTTGCTGCAAGGAGTCTTAGGTATGTCGTTGGTCCCTTCCGAGTATGTTGGTCTTTGGCGCCGTGAAGAGATCGTTGATGCCCAGGGCGTCAGCGACGCGACCACCGAGGTTTACTGGTTGCAGAGTCATGGGCTCTACGTCGATTTGCGAATTCCTGCCGCCCGCCCCGATTTTCGCCTTGATTTGCTTGTTTCGGCATGGCCGGACAAGCATCGGGACTGGCTTGAGCATCAGGAAGGTTTTGCAGGCTCGCTCGATGTCCAGGGCGATCTCTGTCACTGGCAGCGCGATCTGGATCTTCAGCCGCCCGGGCCATTCGATGACCGAGGGCGCACCGAGTTTCTGGACGATATCCATCTGATCGAGACGGGCAGTCATGTCAATTATGTCGAGCGATGGCGCAAGGCGACCCTGCCGGGCGAGCAACAGGTGTTGGCCCTGCGGTTGAGCCCATCCGCGAAGGCGCGTGCCGGCATTCTGGTCGCGGTCGGGAATGACTTCATGTATGCGATCGATTGGGCGGGTTCGATACCGTTGTCGGTCCGGGATATCGACGGGCCGACTGCTGATTTTTCGATGTTTCGGGGCTGCGAGATCGGCTATGGTCATATCCATGGCGAGCGGCGCTGGTCGATCGAACGATGCTCATTGCCTGTGGTGGAGGGAACCTGCCTGTTGCCACAGACGGTGGCTTTCCCGCCTGTTGGCGCGGACTGGATGCCGCCGCCACAGTCGATTCTGGCCGAGACAGGCGGGCCTTGGGTCGTGCTGGAGCAGACCTTTTCTCCATCGTTTTTGACGAGGGGCTGAATCGCCCCCCCATCCGTTTTCTCCGCAGTCAATCTTCCCATGAGTACGCCATCTGCGCCTTTTTCGAGCGTGCCGCGCGCATGATTGGTGCAATGCCGCGCTCGTTCGTTTCGATCTGATTTTTCAAATAACTGATTAATTGGGTGTTTATTTGTTTTTTTGGTTTTGGCATAAGTCCTGCAATTTGAGTATTACGGTTACGTTGTTTGGTAATACTCAAGAGGTGGGGCATGAACAAAACGATCAAGACGGTTTTCAACATGGTTGCAGGTGCAGCCTTTCTCAGTATGTCTGCCTCGGCGCTCGCCGAGCCCCTGAAAATCGGTTATAGCGATTGGCCGGGCTGGGTTGCCTGGCAGGTCGCCATCGACAAGGGCTGGTTCAAGCAGGCTGGTGTGGACGTCAAATTCGAGTGGTTCGACTATTCGGCTTCCATGGACGCCTACTCGGCCGGCAAGATCGACGGCGTGCTGATGACCAACGGGGATGCGCTGGTTACGGGTTCCGCGGGCGGCAAGAGCAAGATGATCATGCTCACCGACTATTCCGACGGTAACGACATGATCGTTGCCAAACCGGGCATCAAGTCCCTCAAGGAACTGAAAGGCAAGAAGGTGGCGGTAGAGGAAGGACTGGTCGAACACCTGCTGCTGCTCGACGGCCTTAAGAAAGCCGGCATGAAGCCATCCGACGTCACGCTGGTGAATGCCAAGACCAACTCGATGCCCCAGGTGCTGGGTTCGGGTGAAGTGGCGGCCATCGGTGCCTGGCAACCGGTTGCGGGCGAGGCCATGCGTGCGCTCCCCGGTTCCCGCCCGATCTACACCAGTGCCGACGAGCCGGGCCTGATCTACGACGTCCTTGCGGTCAGCCCTGCGAGCGCTGCTATGCACAAGGCCGAATGGATAAAGGTACTCAAGGTATGGGACCGCGTCGTGCACTACATCAACGATCCGAAGACCCAGCCCGATGCCGTCAAGATCATGGCAGCACGCGTGGGCGTTTCCCCGGCGACCTACCTGCCGTTGCTCAAGGGTACGCACCTGCTTGATCTGGCCGCAGGCAAGAAGATCTATGCCGCCAAGACGGGCTTCGGTTCCCTCTATGGATCGAGCAAGGTGGCCGACGATTTCAATGTGGCCAATGGTGTCTACAAGACCCATCAGGATTTGAATGACTACATCGACGGCGCCTTGATGAAGGCCGTCAAGTAAGCCTTTGCCCCCAGAGCCTGACGACGGAGCGGAAATGAACACGATCGCAAAATGGCTTGCAAGTGACGCGGATCCCGCGTTCCGCAAGCGCACCTTGTTCGGCATCGGGTCCTTTCTGCTGCCGTTGCTGGTCTGGAGCATGGTCAGCTACGTGCCTTGGGTATGGCATCCCAAGATGGAAATCACCAACCCCGGCGGGGTCGATTTCCTCCAGGTTGGCATGCTGGTCGATAAGTACATGTTCCGTGACCAAGTCGCGGACATGGAGAAGCAGCACCTTGCCGTACCGCAGGGCACGCCTGCCAACCCGATTTATCTGCCGGCACCCGACCAGGTTGCCAAGGCGCTTTACAACGGCATTTTCAATTCACCCAAGGACACCGATGTGCCCTCGATGCCTGCCAGCCTCTGGCACAGCATTCAGCTCATTTTCTGGGGCTTTCTAATCTCTTCGATCATCGGCGTGCCGCTGGGCATCCTGTCCGGTACGTACAAGTCGTTCGGTCGTTTGACCGGGCCTTTTATTGAATTCTTCCGCTACCTGCCGGCGCCCGCTTTCGGCGCCTTGGCAGTGGCTATTCTGGGCATCTATGACGGGCCCAAGATCGCAATCATCGTTATCGGCACGCTGTTCCAGCAGGTGCTGATCATCGCGAATACCACGCGCAAGCTGGAAACGACTCTGATCGAGGCAGCGCGCACGCTGGGCACCCGCAGCTTCAAGCTACTCACCCGGGTGGTGGTCCCCGGCATCATGCCCGATCTGTACCGCGATCAGCGCATCCTGCTTGGCTGGGCATGGACTTACCTGATCGTGGCCGAATTGATCGGCACCAGTACCGGTATCACCTGGTTTATCACTCAGCAGGCGCGGTACCAGCACTTCGACAACGTCTACGCCGGGATCATCACCATCGGCATCCTCGGCTTCGGCACTGATCTGGTGTTGGCCTTTCTCGGCCGCAAACTGTTCCCCTGGGATCGTACCCAGGATCGGAGTTGAATATGACGACCGATATCCTGCCCAGCTATCTGGATCAGTCCGATGCGGTCCGGGCGCGCTTCGAGCGCATCCGCCAGCGCGAGGTCATCCTCGAGGTGCGTGCCCTCGGCAAGTGCTACCGGTCGGCTCAAGGCGAGACCGAAGCCTTACGCGGCATTGATTTCACCGTGCGCCGGCGCGAATTTGTCTGCGTCATCGGTCCTTCCGGCTGCGGCAAGTCGACATTGATCCGCATTCTGGCCGGTCTCGACAACCACACTTCGGGCGAGGTGCTACTCGACGGCAAGCCGATCAAGGGTCCTGGCCAGGATCGCGGCATGGTGTTCCAAGGCTATTCGCTGTTCCCCTGGCTGACGGTGAAGCGGAACGTGATGTTCGGACCGGAGATGAATGGTCGCAGCAAGGACGAAGCCGAGCGCGACGCGCTCCTGTGGCTGGATCTGGTCGGCCTGGAGAAGTTCGCCGATGCCTATCCGCATCAGCTCTCTGGCGGCATGCGCCAGCGTGTCGCCATTGCCCGTGCGCTGGTCAATCAGCCGCGCATCCTGCTGATGGACGAGCCCTTCGGCGCTTTGGACGCCCAGACGCGCGCCAAGATGCAGTCGCACCTGATCGAAATCTGGAAGAACATCGACGTCACGGTGCTGTTCATCACCCACGATCTCGACGAAGCGATCTATCTGGCTGACCGCATTCTTGTGCTGAAGGCGCATCCCGGCGAAGTGCAGGAAGTGATCGAGGTGCCGGTGCCGCGCCCACACACGCTTGGCCAGTTCAACTCACCCGAGTTCCGGGCCACCAAGGCACGACTCGAGGCCTTGATCCATCCGGAATCGGAGGGGGTGCCGGAAGACGAGCAGAAGGTGCATCCGCACCTGATTCGCTTAACCGATGTGACGGACAACGTGGAATAGGACGGGGAGCCATGCGCTGGGAACATTTAACCTGGACCGAAATCCCCGACGTGCTGGCCAAGTGCGACCACGTCGCCATCCTGCCGGTGGGCGCCACCGAGCAGCACGGTCCGCATCTGGGTTGCGGCATGGATACCGAACTGGCCGACCAGCTCTGCGCCCGCGTTGCCGAGGCGACCGGCGCGCTGCTGCTGCCGACCTTGCCGTTCGGTTGTTCGATCGGTCATTCGCGTCGCTGGCCGGGCACCATCGCCCTCCAGCCCAAGACGCTGATCGACGTGGTGAAGGATATCGGTGACTGGGTGCACGCCTCCGGCGTCAAGCGCCTGATCATCGTCAACAGTCACGTATCCAATGCCGCGCCTCTGCGCTGTGCGCTGGAAATGCTGCGGGCCGAGCACGACGACCTGATGGTCGCGGTGCTGAACAGCGCGCAGCTCAGTGAGCGCGTCAAGGAACGCCATTTTGCCGACGCCGAGGACTGGCACGCCAACGCCGCCGAAACCGCGCTGATGATGGCCATCGCGCCGGCACTGATCCGCGAGGAAAAAATCCGTACGGCCGACGATCCAGACCGAACCGAGGGCTGCGTGTTTGCGCATCCCGTCAACCGGACCAGCCTGAACGGCGTGACCGGGATGCCGTCGACCGCGCGCGTCGCCGATGGCCAGGAATTGTTTGCCTGGATGGTCGAAGACCTGAGCGCCCTGATTCGTTGTGCCCAGCACGAAAAACCGCCCCTGCCCTTTGGTTATCACGATGAGGCAATTGTGTACAAGGACATCCCATGAAATCGAACCCAACCTTCCATCAGAAATCGACTGCGGAAATCCAGGAGATCCGCGAAAAGCTCAAGGGATTGGGGGTCAAATACTGCCTCGGCGCGTACGTCGATATTCACGGCCTGCCCAAGGGGAAGGTCGTTCCGATCGACCATCTCGAGCATATGGCGCAGGGCTCCGAGCTCTACACTGGCTATGCCCTGGATGGTCTGGGTCAGCGACCGAATGAAGACGAGATCGCCTCCGTGCCGGACCTCGATCACATCATCCAGTTGCCCTGGCAGCCGGAAATGGCCTGGATGCCCGCCGACAACACGTTTCATGGCGAGCCTTATCCCCTGAATACCCGCGTGGCATTGAAGCAGCAGATGCAGAAGGCAGCAGAGATGGGCTTTGGCTTCAATCTGGGTATCGAGGCCGAGCTGTTCGTTTTGAAGCAGAACGCGGATGGCACGATTGAAGTGCCCAATCCCGACGACCGGCTCGTCAGGCCTTGCTATGACGCGCGGTGTTTTCTGGATCAGTTCACCTGGCTGGACAAGATGGCGACCGCCATCAACCATCTGGGCTGGGATCTGTATTCCTTCGATCATGAAGATGCCAACGGCCAGTATGAGTTCGATTTCAAGTATGCCGATGGCCTGACCACCTGCGACCGCTTTACCTTTTTGCGCTTGATGGCCAAGGAATTCGCGAAGCAGGAAGGTCTGCTCGCCACTTTCATGCCCAAGCCGTTCGCCAACAAGACCGGCAATGGCGCACACTTCAATATGTCGCTGTACGATCTCGATGGCGGCAGGAACCTGTTCCAGTGCGGCAAAGAAGAAGACCCGTACGGTCTGGGACTGACCACGCTGGGCTACCAGTTCATCGCCGGGGTGCTCAAGCACGGCAAGGCGCTCTGCGCCGTATTCGCACCCACCGTGAACAGCTACAAGCGGCTGGTTCGTCAGGGCGATATGCCGTATTTCACCTGGGCGCCGGTGTTTAATTCGTTCGGATCCAACAACCGGACCAATTCGATCCGCGTGCCGATGGGCGGCGGACGGTTCGAGTCACGCAATGCCGACGGTGCCGTCAACCCGTACCTCGCTGCCACGCTGGTACTGGCTGCTGGGCTGGAAGGCATTCGCGAGGGACTCGATCCGGGCAAACCTCAGGAGGACAACCTCTACGAGCTGAGCGAGGCCGAGCGGTCGGCACGCGGGATCGAATTTCTGCCCCGCACCCTGCAGGAGGCCATCGATGCCTTCGAGGCAGACCCCTTCGTGACCGAGACGCTGGGGCAGGCATTGCGGGATGAGTTCATTCGCTACAAGCGCCAGGAGTGGATCGACTATCACCAGGGGATTTCCGCCTGGGAAGTCCAGCGCTACAGTCATATGTTCTGATGGAGCGCCGCCAATGAACGACCTGAACAAGGGCCAACTCAGCCGGATCAGTATTTCCCTGCCGACTCGCCTGCTGGGTGAATTGGATCGCATGGTGACCGAGCGGGGTTTCGAAAGCCGCTCCCAGGCCATCGTGGAAATGATCAACGGTCAGTTGGTGGTCCACAAGAGCGAACTGGGCAACGAGGTCATGGCCGGAACAATCACGCTGGTCTATGACCATTCGACACCCGGTTTGCAGAAGCAGCTGGCGGATTTGCAGCACAAGTATATCGACGAGGTGATCAGCTCCCTGCATGTGCATCTGATGCAGAATCAAACCATGGAGGTGATGCTTGTCCAGGGTCCGGCGACCAAACTTCAGGGGATCGCCGACCAGATGGTGACCTGTGGCGGGGTGATTACCGGTCGACTGCAACTCACCACAACGCAGATTCCGCCGCTGCACCCGTTGCCTTAGTGGGCATAGGGCGGAAACGGGGCGAGGCATAAATTCCCTGTGCCCAGCCCCCCTTGATTTATGTTTAGACGTGCCGACAGGAGACACAATGGCGACGATGCTTTATGAAAACTACATCCCCGGCGGGGCGCACTGGTCGCTTGAGCTGAAGCAGGGCACGACGCTCACGCTCATCGACAAGGAAGGCGGTGCCAATGTGGGCATGTTGTTCTACAACCCGGACAATCCGCTGGAGCGCTATAACGCGCCGGATACGCTGAAGTGCCAGCACACCTTCAAGTTGACCCAGGGGCATTGCCTGTATTCGGATATGGGGCGGATTTTCTGCTCGATCATCGACGATACCGTCGGTTGGCACGATACGGTGGGGGGCAACCTCAGCAAGGCAAAATTGCGGGAAAAATGGCAGGAACACAGCTATCAGGAAGCGCGGAACGACTGGACGCTGAGCGGTGCAGACAGCTTTTTGGTCGAGCTGGCCAAGTACGGGTTGGGTAAGAAGGACATGGCCGCCAATCTCAATCTGTTCAGCAAGCTGGTCGTCGCGGAGGACGGGTCCTTGCGTTTTGTCGAACAGCACAGCAAGGCGGGCGATTCTGTGTCGCTGCGGTTCGAAATGGATACGCTGGTGGTGTTTCACACCTGCCCCCACCCGATGAATCCGGCAGAGGCCTACCCGAAAAAGCCGGTGGTCTACCAGCTCTGGCAGGCCGATCCGGTGGCCGAGGACGACGAGTGCATGAATTCCTGTGCGGAGAATCAGCGCGGTTTTCAGAACAATGAACGTTATCACGCGGGCTGCCACACCAGCGTCTGTTGTGATTGAGGAGAGATTCCGATGATCCGAGCGAGTGTATTGCATACGGACGACTGCTGCTTCCGTCAGGTCGTACCGGCCGGGGATTACTTCGTCCAGACCATCCGACAGGGGCAGACCCTGCGTATTCTAGATCTGGAGGGCAATCAGGCGGCTGACACCCTGTTCTACAGCGCGGCCAATCCGACCGAACGCTACAGCGCCATCGACACGATCCGCGAGCAGGGGAATGTGTATCTGACGGCGGGGACGACCTTGCGCAGCACCGAGGGCAATCCCATGCTGGAAATCGTCGCCGATACCTGCGGCCGACACGACACGCTGGGCGGCGCCTGTGCGACCGAGTCGAACACCGTGCGCTACGGTCTGCACACCCAGTGCATGCACGCCTGCCGCGACAGCTGGATGCTGGCGGTGGCCGAGCACGACGAGCTGGGGCTGAGCAAGCGGGACATCACCCACAACATCAATTTCTTCATGAATGTCCCCGTGACGCCTGAGGGCGGGTTAACTTTTGCCGACGGGATTTCGGATGCGGGCAAATACGTTGAGCTTGAGGCCAAGATGGATGTCATCGTACTGATCTCCAATTGCCCCCAGCTCAACAACCCCTGCAACGCGTATAATCCGACCCCGATTGAGGTTCTGGTCTGGAACCCCTGAGTGAGTCCGGCAGCCCGGAGGCTGCCCCGTGCGGGACGTCCCGCAGCGGTTCAAAAACCATGTGGGACGGCCCACGCCCAGGGAGTATGCGGTCACAAGGCCGCACAACAACATCATGTTCAAGAAGGTTCTGATTGCCAATCGGGGTGCGATTGCCTGTCGCATCATTCGTACACTCAAACAGATGGGGATTCACTCGGTTGCGGTGTATTCCGAAGCCGACCGGCATGCTCGGCATGTGATCGAGGCCGATGAAGCCGTCTTCCTGGGCCCCGCCCCCGCCAGTGAAAGTTACCTGCGCCAGGACAAAATTCTAGAAGCTGCTCGTGCGACGAGCGCCGAGGCCATCCACCCCGGTTATGGTTTCCTGAGTGAAAATGCCGCCTTCGCTGAGGCCTGCGAACAGGCCGGCATCACGTTCGTTGGCCCGACGCCGCAGCAGATGCGCGAGTTTGGTCTCAAGCACACAGCGCGCGAACTGGCCGAGCAAAACAACGTCCCCCTGCTGCCGGGCAGCGGCCTGCTGAACGATGTGGCACATGCGCTGAATGAGGCCGAGCGGATCGGTTATCCGGTGATGCTCAAGAGCACCGCGGGCGGTGGCGGCATCGGCATGCAGCTGTGCTGGAGTGCCGATGAATTGGGCGAGGCCTTCCATTCCGTGGAGCGGCTGTCGCGCAGCAATTTCAGCCAGGGTGGCATTTTCCTGGAAAAATACGTCGAGATTGCACGTCATATCGAGGTGCAGATTTTCGGCGACGGCGCAGGCCGAGTGGTTGCTTTGGGCGAGCGCGACTGCTTGGTGCAGCGTCGCAACCAGAAGGTGATCGAGGAAACACCCGCGCCGGGATTGAACGACGAAGCCCGAGCGCAACTGTACGAATCTGCGGTGCGTTTGGGGCGGGCGGTGAGCTACCGCTCGGCCGGGACGGTGGAGTACGTGTACGACGTCAAGCAGGACGCGTTCTACTTCCTGGAGGTCAATACGCGCCTGCAGGTCGAGCATGGTGTGACCGAAATGGTCACCGGCATCGATCTTGTGGAATGGATGTTGCGCGTGGCGGCGGATGAACCGCCTGCGCTGGATGATTACGTCTTCGCGCCGCAGGGGCATTCCGTCCAGGTCCGCTTGTACGCCGAAGACCCAGGTAAACAGTTCCAACCCAGCGCCGGGCTGCTCAATGCCGTGACGTTCCCGACGGACCTTCGTGTCGACACCTGGGTGGAAACCGGCACCGAAGTCTCGGCCTATTACGATCCGATGCTGGCCAAGATCATCGCGCATGGCGCGACCCGATCCGAGGCGCTGGCCCGACTGGCAACGGGTCTGGCGCACACGCAGGTGTATGGCATCGAGACCAATCTCGATTACCTGCAGCAGGTGATCGGCGACCCGGTGTTTGCCGAAGGTCGGCAGTACACCCGTTATCTGGGGCATTTCTCCTTCCGCCCGCGCACCATCGACGTGCTGTCGCCGGGCACCCAGTCCATGATCCAGGACTATCCGGGGCGCACGGGCTACTGGGATATCGGTGTGCCCCCCTCCGGTCCCATGGACGGCCTGGCGTTCCGCGTCGCCAACCGCATCGTCGGCAATCCGGAAGGGATGGCGGGGTTGGAGTTCACCATCACCGGCCCGACCCTGCGGTTCAATGCTCAGACTGTGATCGCGCTGACCGGTGCGCGTATGCAGGCCGAGCTGGATGGCGAAGCCGTGCCCTACGGTCAGCCCGTGGTCGTGCAATCCGGTGCGGTGCTCAAGCTGCGCGGTATTCAGGGGAAGGACTCAGGGGGCGGCGGCAGCCGGACCTATCTCGCCGTGCAGGGCGGGTTGGACGTGCCCGACTACATGGGCAGCAAGTCGACCTTCACCCTCGGTCAGTTCGGCGGCCATGCCGGCCGGACCCTGCGGGTCGGCGATGTGTTGCGTCTCAATGTCCCGGGATCTGATCTCGCCGTCTGCGCGCCCGCGCCCACCTCATTGGTGCCCGACTATGACCGGCACTGGGACATTGCCGTGATGTACGGTCCGCACGGCGCGCCTGATTTTTTCACCGACGCAGACATCGCGACGTTTTTCTCCACCGACTGGGAAGTGCATTACAACTCCAGCCGGACCGGCGTGCGCCTGATCGGCCCCAAGCCCACGTGGGCGCGCAAGGACGGCGGCGAGGCAGGGTTGCATCCCTCCAATATTCACGACAACGCCTATGCCATCGGTGCCATCGATTTTACCGGGGACATGCCGGTCATCCTCGGCCCGGATGGCCCGAGTCTGGGCGGTTTCGTCTGCCCGGCGACCATCGTGCAGGCCGAGTTGTGGAAGATGGGGCAGCTCAAGCCGGGCGACACTATTCGCTTTCATTGCATCGATATCGAGAGCGCGAATGCCCGCGAGTCCGCACTGGATGCTGCGATCGCCGATTTGACCGACATCGCGCAGGCGGTTGCCGCCACGCGTGTGCCGGGTGAGACGACCACGCCGGTCCTGTATCGTCAGGAACCGAGCGAGACGCAGGTGGCCGTGTGCTACCGGCAAGCGGGCGACAAGTATCTGCTGGTCGAATACGGCCCGCTGGTGCTGGATCTGGATCTGCGGTTCCGGGTCCATGCGTTGATGACCTGGATGAAAGCGGCCCGGGTACCGGGCATTCTGGATCTGACGCCGGGCATCCGTTCGTTGCAGGTGCATTACGACTGCCGAGTGATCGGCCAGGCCGATCTGGTGGCCGCGCTCCAGCATGCCGAATCCGAGTTGCCGGCGATTGACGACATGGCGGTGCCCAGTCGCATCGTGTATCTGCCGCTGTCCTGGGACGACCCCGCCACGCAACTGGCCATCGACAAGTACATGCAGTCGGTGCGCCCCGATGCGCCCTGGTGCCCCAGTAATATCGAATTCATCCGCCGGATCAATGGGCTCGACAGTATCGAGGACGTGCAGAACATCCTGTTCGACGCCAGTTATCTGGTGATGGGGCTGGGGGATGTCTACCTGGGCGCGCCGGTGGCCACGCCGCTCGACCCCCGCCATCGACTGGTGACTACCAAGTACAACCCGGCCCGGACCTGGACGCCGGAAAACGCAGTGGGCATCGGCGGCGCCTATCTGTGCGTGTACGGCATGGAGGGCCCCGGTGGTTATCAGTTCGTCGGCCGTACCGTACAGATGTGGAATCGCTATCGGCAGACGCAGGACTTCGTCGACGGCAAGCAGTGGCTGCTGCGTTTCTTCGACCAGTTGCGGTTTTATCCGGTATCGTCCGACGAACTGATGCAGCTGCGCGCGGATTTCGTACAGGGACGGTTCAAGTTGCGTATCGAGGAGACCGTGCTCAAGTTGCGCGATTACCGCGCGTTCCTCGAATCCGAGCGCGGATCGATCTCGGCTTTCAAGAATGCGCAACAGGCTGCGTTTGATGCTGAACGCGAGCGCTGGGAGGCCACGGGGCAAGCCAATTACGAGGCCGATCCGGCTGGCGACACGGCCAGCGCCGACGCCAGTGTGGATCTCCCGGCGGGTTGCATGGCGCTGGCTTCCCCGGTGACCGGTAGCATCTGGCAGGTTCTGGTAAAACCCGGCGACCGTGTGGTTACTGGACAGGCGCTGGTGGTTGTAGAGGCCATGAAAATGGAAATTTCCATCGAAGCCGAGGAAGCCGGAGAGGTGGTCGATGTGCTGTGCGCGCAGGGTGCTCCGGTTTCTGCCGGACAGATGTTGCTGATCGTCAGGCCTGCTGATTGAAGCAGGCTGTGTCGATTCAGCCTGTCGCTGTCAACGGCGGAAGCCCCGCTTGTGGATTCGATGCGGCAGCAGCCCACCTGTGCGATGGCTGACATCATGGGCTTCGTCGAGGAGGGTGAACGCTTCCGCCGCGATAATCGGGTGCGGCTTTAGCCGTTCGTTCCCGGCCTTGAGGGCTCGGCGGGATCTGCGAAAGGGCCACCTTGACGAATATCATCGTTTGTCTTGTGGCAAGGGTCTGTATCCAGTTCCTTCTGTTGCGCGGGTCGGTTTTTGTTTATTGTGGTACTCAATGCAATCACATCCATTGTGATCAGGGAAGCACTAAAAACCTGTTTGGTTTCATGGTATTTGCAATTTCGGATTCCTGTTGCGTATTTGCCGATCTGTTACAGTGGCGTCTCACTCAAATGGATATTGCCCGAATGCAGATTTGCGCTGCAATCACATTACTTCACGATCCCTTTCGGAACCCCCGATGCGCAAAGCATTCAGGTTTCTGATGTCATCGGTTCGCCATGAGTCCGGGGCATTGCCCGCTTGGGTCCTGGTCTCATTCCTGCTGCCTTTGCTGCTGGTAATTGCGTTTAGTCTCTGGGTCGAGCGAACGCAATACGATCTGGCGTTGCGGGAGGTGGCTCAGGAAGCCAATCAGGCCGGAATGGCTTACGGTGCGCAGATTTCTAGTCGATTGATGTCACATTTTGACGAATTGGAATTCGTGGCAGTGGATATGGTCGGAAATAGGGCGAGTCCGTCTGGACCAGATGAAAAAACCGTTCAAACCCTGCGTAACCTTATCGCTACGCATCCGAGTCTGGATGCCGTTAATGTGCAGTCTGCGGACGGCAACACGATCCTTTGGTCGACGCAGCCAAAACGCCGCTGCCCCATGTTTTCCGGCGATCAATTTACCCCGTTGCCCGGAAACCCGAACCAGATGTTTGGCGCGGTCTTGTATGACCCGCGTCTCGGGTTTTATGTGCTGGCCACCCGTTATCGGTTGAAAGACGCGGTGGGCAAAACCCGAGGTTTTGTCGGCATGCCATATCGTCTGGATTTTTTGTTGGCGGATGCTCAGCGTCAGGCACCCTGGACGTTTACCGTCCTCGATACGCGTAACAGCGGCATCATCGGTACTTGGTCCCGAGGGGGGGGGCATTTTGATCCACCCGTTTCTCTACCATCTGGAAAGCCGGTAAACATTGCTGGCTACCCGTTGGCCGTCCAGGTGGCTTGGCCTGCGGGGTTGGTGCATGCGCAATATTTGCAGGCGGCGCCCGCGCGCTGGGCGTTTGAAGTGGGCGCTCTGCTGTTGTTGACCATGGCTATTTACTGGGTTTTGGCACTGTTGCGTCAGCGTGCACGGGATACGGTGCGCCTGCAGTGCCTGAGCGATTTCAATGCGCTGTTTGCCCAGGTCAATCGGGTTATTGCCGATAGCGAGCGAGAAGAAGATCTGCTGCAGACAATTTGCGAGTTGGGCGTTCGCTATGGGCACCTGAAGCTGGCTTGGGTGGGGCGTCCCGACAGCAATCAACGGTTCCAGTTCGTCGCGGCTGGCGGCGATATTTCCTATGTCGACGGGTTATATATATCTTCCGATCCGTCGATCCCGGAGGGACAGGGCTCGGCAGGGCGTACCTGGCGAGAGGGGGTGGCGTATTACAGCGAGTCGTTTGATTCCACTCCGACGCTCAAGCCCTGGCAGTTGCGGGCGCAGCAGTGGGGGCTTCGAGCCAGTGCAACCTTGCCCATTTTTCGCAAAGGGGAAATTATCGCTGTTCTGGCGGTGTTTCATGCAAGATCGGATATCTGGGATGAGGATCTGAGGCGATTGCTCGAAGAGCTCGCCCTGGCGATCTCAAATGGCCTGGACCGGGTGGAGGCGGGCCAACGCAAGCGGCAGCTGGAGCAGGATCTGGACAATGCCCATATCTATCAGCGCACGCTGTTCGAGAAAAATGCGGCGGGCATCTTTCTGATCGATCCCGGCCGACTCATCGTTGATGTGAACACCGCGCTTTGCCAGATGACGGGTTATACGCCTGAGGCGCTGATCGGGCGGAGCCTGGCGTTATTGTCAGAGGATGAACACCCGTTTGAGGTTTTTGCGGAATACTTTGAAGCAGAAGAGCACCGGGAGGTATCTATTCAGCGCACCCTCCAATTACGGCGGCGCACGGGTGGATTACTGACCGTACAGGCGCTGGGCACAGCGATGATCTTGCCACAGGGCCAGACCGGTGTGCTGTGCAGCGTGGTCGATATTACGGCGCTACAAGAGGCGCGGGAACAGATTCAGCGCCAGGCCATGCATGATATTCTGACGGATCTGCCCAACCGCCGGGCATTGGATATACATCTGCCTATGGCCATTGCTCGGGCACAACGCACTCAAGGTGTTGTTGCCGTGGGTATGATGGATCTGGATAACTTCAAGCCCATCAACGATACCTGGGGTCATGAAGCGGGGGACCAGCTGCTTAAGGAACTGGCGCTTCGGCTCAGGAAACAGCTGCGGGACACTGATATGTTGGTGCGTCTCGGCGGTGATGAGTTCGTGATCGTGTTCGACGATCTGGATAGTGACCGAGCGACGGCACAGTTATCCCGCGTGCTCGAGCGCGTGCATCAGGCGGTGGAAACACCCTTCACGGTGAAGCCGGAGACACAGGTTGTCGTGGGCATGAGTCTGGGGATCGCGATGTTTCCCTGCGATGGTGAGGATGGGGATAGTCTTATCCGGCAGGCGGACGCCGCAATGTATCGCGCCAAGCAGAACAAGCAAAACAGGGTGAACTGGTGGCAGCCGAGCGTGGCAGAGATCGACGCGTCGACAGAGGAAGAGATGGAGGGGGCATTCGACGTGTACGGTCCGGGGGCAATTGTCCTACTGAACAAGGCGCAGCCCTATTTGTACTTGGTCAGCGAGCACTTTATCGAGCACTTCTACACCGAGCTCAGCAAAGAAACCCAGATGCATGCGATTCTGCGTAATTTCACCCCCGAGCAGGTCACCCCGCTGATGGCGCAGCAAACCGCGCATTTGCAATTCCTGCTGGCACCGACAACGACCCAGTCGATGATTCACGAGCGGGCCCGCCAGGTGGGTCAAGTCCATGCATTAGTTGGGGTAACGGCCGTGCTGCTGACACAGACGCTATCGCTTTATCGACGGCTGTTGAGCGAGCAGCTCAAAGAGTTTCTGCTGCCCGCACGAACCCGATACCAGCTTCTGCAGACGGCGGAGGCACGCTTGCAGGAGGATCTCGAAGTTCAGCTCGACATGCAAGGTCGAGTGCTCAGTACGTATTTCGATCATTTCTCACGTCCCATGCCACTAATAGGAACGGCATGGACGCAGGCCAGCGCAATCGATGTGGCGTGGCTGGGCGATTTACCAGGGATTCAAGGTGCCTTGTTGATGCGGTTGAGTCCAGAAGGGTTTTTTACGGTTGAAAGTAGCGCGGGCCCCCGCGCCGGATGCATCACCGAGGTCTTGAGACAGCCGGGTTTTCAAGCAGTGATCGATCCGGCCTCGTCACGTGGACAAGGGCTGAGTGCGCAAGCTTGGCGGAGCCTGCAGATATTAACTACCGCTTCCTATGCGCTGGATCCACGTTACCAAGTGTGGCATGCCCTTGCCGCCCCTCTGGAAATCCGATCGGCCTTGAGTGTGCCAATTCTCAATGCGGCGGGGCAGGCGGAGGCGGTCATCAGTCTGTTCGGTGCTTTTCCCAACCAGTTCGAGTCCACGACGTTACGGCATTTTGCTCGGGGTTTGCAGCAACGTTGGGAGCAGATCTGGCAGCGGTGCTCCACACCCGCACCCGTGATGTCCGAGGATCAGGCCATAATGCTCCGGCGCGCGCTTTTTTCGGGTGGGTTGCGCATGTTCATGCAGCCGGTCGTATCCCTGGCAACCGGGCAGCTCGTCAAGGTTGAGGCGCTGGCCCGCCTGCACATGCCCGACGGGGAAATTATTCCCCCGGGTGTGTTCTTGCCCTTGCTGGGCCATGCCGAGTTGGGTCATCTGTTTCGTCTTGGGCTGGAGGCATCCCTGGCCGAGCTGACGCAATGGGATGCGGCGGGTCTGTCGATCGATATTGCCGTGAATCTGCCCCCGAGCAATCTGTTGGATGCCGATTGCCCGCGCTGGGTGGCTGAAACACTGCATCGGTACGGTATTGCCCCAGGTCGATTGACCTTGGAGCTGCTCGAAAACCAGAGCATCGACATGGTCCAGCAGGACGAAACCATCGCGGCTTTTCTGGATATGGGGGTCCAGTTGGCCATGGATGATCTAGGGTCTGGGTACAGTAGCCTGCTTCGTCTGTCGAAGATCCCGTTTCATACGATCAAGATCGATCAGGGGCTTTTAGTCCATATCCGGGAAAACCCCGTGCAGGCGGTGAGTCTGATCGCCTCGATCTTGCAGATGGGGCGTGATTTCGACCGGGTCGTAGTGGTTGAAGGGCTGGAGGATTTCGGGATGATCGAGGCGGTGGCCTTGCTCGGCGCAACCTATGGTCAGGGGTATGCCATTGCCCGTCCCATGCCTGCCGACGAAGTGATCCATTGGCATCCTCAAGCCGAATTGGCCGTGAATATGACAGAGATTCGGACATTCCTCGGGGCCTTGGCTTACCTGTGGCGGATGATGCATCAGCGGCGAACATCCCCAGCCCTTCCCGAAGAGAACTGTCCGCTCACGATTTTTTTGTTGGCGCGCGGTCGGTCAGACCCAGAGGCCGCAGAGTGGTCCGGGCAGGTTCGGTTCGCCATCCCGGGCAGCGATGTGTCGGCCCGGCTTCTTGCGTGGTTGGCGGAGCAGGTCCGGGATGAAGTGGTGGAAACAACCAGCTGATGTGTTGGTTTCGTGAGTGGTGCTGCTCCTTGCTCCCTTCGCATGGCCACATGACTCAGTAATTGGCCGCATTTAGGGCGGCTCTGCCCGAACGCCACCAAATGGCCTGCGTTCAACCCGTTGAAGAAGGCGCGGGATCAGCGCACATAGGATGGTGGTTCAGACGGGGATCTCGGCGGCAATTCAGCGTATGCCCGGAAAAAATCCACCGCTTGGGCTGTCAAACCGTGACAGTTTTCTGCAGTTCCTGCAGCACGGCCTCATAGATGCTTGAAATCTCGATCAGATGCGCCACGGGCACCTGCTCGTCGACCTGATGAATGGTCGCGTTCAGGGGGCCGAGTTCGACCACCTGGGCGCCGGTCGGCGCAATGAAACGGCCGTCCGACGTGCCGCCTGCCGTCGAGGCCAGCGGCGTACATCCTGTCACCTGAGCCTCGGCGCGTTCTACGGCCTGTACCAGCTCCGCACTGCGGGTCAAAAAGGGTTCGCCCGACAATTGCCAGTCCAGTGAATAATTCAGCCCGTGCCGGTCAAGCAAGGTGGCGATGCGTTCCTTGATGGCACCCACGCTCGTTTCGGTATTGAAACGGAGGTTGAACTGAACGCTGAGGGTGCCGGGGATGACATTATTAGCACCAGTGCCCGCCTGAATGTTGGCAATCTGTAGGGTGGATGGTGGGAAATGGGTGTTACCCCGATCCCATTCGATTGCGGTCAGTTCGGCCAGAAAGGGGGCTGCGCGATGAACCGGGTTGTCTGCCAGGTGTGGATAGGCGACATGGCCCTGTTTGCCCTGAATGACGAGATTGCCCGTGATCGAGCCGCGGCGGCCGATTTTGTATTCATCCGCCAGGCTGTTCTTGCTGGATGGTTCACCCACGAGGCACCAGTCGATGTGCTCGCCTCGGGCCGTGAGCCACTCGACGACTTTACGGGTGCCATTGATCGCGCGACCTTCTTCATCGCTGGTGATGAGGAAAGCCAGCCGGAACGGCGGGTTCGGATACTGGGCTAGAAAGCGCTCAACGGCCGTGATCATGGCCGCGATTGAGCCCTTCATGTCCGCCGTGCCGCGGCCGTACAGCACCTCGTCATGGATTTCGGCAGAAAATGGCGGGTATCGCCACGCTGTTTCATCCCCGGTCGGTACGACATCGGTATGTCCGGCAAAACAGAAAATCGGCCCCCTATCCCCGCGTTCCGCCCAAAGGTTGTCGACATCCTCAAAGCGCAGGTTGTGGATCGTGAACCCAAGATCGGCCAGACGCTTTGCGAGCAGGGGCTGACAACCGGCATCTTCGGGAGTAACAGATTGGCGAGAGACGAGATTTTGCGCGAGGGCAATCGTGGTATTTGGGTGTGGTTGGTACTTCATGACAGTGCCTTGTGCCAGGATTCGGGGTCAAATCCGATCAATGTGGTGTTTTCGGTAACGAGGATGGGGCGCTTGATCAGGCTTGGGTTTTGCAGTGCCTCGGCCTTGGCGCTGGCTGCATCCATTGCGGTACGTGTCGTCTCCGATAGACCGCGCCAGGAAGTCCCGCGTCGATTGATTACGGTTTCCCAGCCGAAGGCGGCGATCCAGGCATCAAGTAATGTCTCCGGAACACCGTGTTTCTTGTAGTCGTGAAAGAGATAGGCCAGACCGCGTGTATCCAACCAATCGCGGGTTTTTTTCACGGTGCTGCACTGGGGGATTCCGTAAACTGTCATCATGTTAATTATATGTTCTTGCAAGTTAATTTCATTGGCCTGGATAGGAAGGTTTGATTCTTCAGCAGCACAGGGCGGTTTAAACTCATGCGCATCACACAACAATAAGGCACAGGCGATTCGAAAAAGTCGTGCTGCGCACGTCTTGCCCTCTGAGGAGCGCGTTACCATGAATGAGATCACCTTGCCTAAAAATCGCATGGTCACGCCCCTCCTGCTGGCGGGCCTCATATTGGGGTTTATGCTGGTCCAGCCCGCATGGGCCGAACAACACAATGCCAACTGGGGCGCTTCCCTGCATCAGGCCGAATGTGCCGGTTGTCATAAGGCGCCGCATAACACCGCGTTCTACGAGTCGCGCCGAGGCAAGAAGCTCAAGAGTCGCGCCAGCGTATTCACGAAGGTTCAGTCCTGCGCCAACCACTTCAATATAGCGTGGTTCGACGAGGAAGTGGACGCAGTGACCGTCTACCTCAACACCACGTACTACAAGTACGAGTGAGCGTCGCTATCCGTCAGGGTTAAGGTGCAGTGGCTACCCACTTACGATGGGTCGAATCGTAGGGATAGGTCAATCGCCCGAATGTTTTTCGTCAAACCGCCGACCGAAATGAAATCCACGCCGGTTTCGGCGATCGCGCGTAGGGTCGTCAGGTCGACGTTGCCCGATGCTTCCAGTTGAGCTCGGCCCTGATTGAGCACCACGGCGGCACGCAGGCCATCGAGATCGAAGTTGTCCAGCAGGACCCGCTCAACCCCGACCGACAGGGCTTCATGGAGTTGCGCCAGGGTTTCCACCTCGACTTCCAGCGGCAACTCCGGATGAATCTGCCGACTGGTTTGAACGGCTGCGGTGATCGACCCGGCGGCCATGATGTGGTTTTCTTTCAGGAGCACCATATCGAACAGGCCGATGCGATGGTTATGCCCGCCACCGCAGGTCACCGCGTATTTCTGCGCCATACGCAGGCCCGGTAGCGTTTTACGTGTATCGAGGATTTGTGCACGGGTTCCCGCCACGATATCGACATACTGACGCGTGACCGTTGCGGTGGCACTCAGCGTTTGCAGGAAGTTCAGCGCGGTCCGCTCTGCCGTCAGCAGCGCGCGCGCGGGGCCTGCCAACGTGCACAGCTCGTCGTTCGCATTGATCCGTTCGCCGTCGTGTTTGTGCCAGTCGACCTGGATGCGGTTTGATATGCGTCGAAAGGCGGCTTCGGCCCATGCGGCGCCCGCCAGCACGCAGTTTTCGCGGGCCAGGATTCGGCCGGAGATATCGCGTTCGGCAGGGATCAGGCGAGCGGACACATCGCCGCTACCTATATCCTCGTCCAAGGCGCGGATCACATCGTCGGCAATCTGTTGGGGGTCAATCATTTGGATAAAATCCGTTGGCAAGGTGGGTACTTTACTATTCTGAGCAATTAAAGTCATGAACGTGCATACAAGTTATATCAACCTTCTGGACATGGGTGTTTTTATCGATATTTCTCCTAAAGTCATGAACAAAATCCCCTTAGGCCAACTTGGCCCTACCAATCTAGGTGTGTTCATGACTTTAGGTGACACGTAGTCGCAATATGCGATCGGGGGTGTTCAGCCCGTTTGGGGTACTCCCAAGACCTTACAGACACTTTAAAGTGGATCCACACTTCCTGCTGCGTGCTGCGTCGCCTAGCCATGCGCAATTTCCCGCACTTCGTCCATTGCCGCCTCAATCACTCGTTCTGACGCCGATGCCAATAGATCCTGGGGTCTTTTGCCTCCCAGGAGGCTGCTGTCCGAGCGAAACCAGTAGGCCATGCCCCATCCGTCTTTGTGTCCGGCGAAGATTGCGATGATCTTGGCGAGTGCCTTTATCGGACGGAAACCGCCGTCACGATCCAACCCATAGCCGGGGAAATAATCGACTCCGTTGTGGTTGATGGCGAAAATCAGCCCCCGCTTCTTCCATTTGTTGGGCTGTGCGCTGGTGTTGCGGGTGCTTAGCCCTGCCAGTTGCGCGATGTTGGCCGCAGACAACCAATCGCCACTTTCTAATACAGCCTTGCGCGCTCGAACCTGCATGGCCGCTTCCTTGAGCAGACGGGGAGATGGTGGTGACTTAGGCAGCAGTACCTCGACTAGGCGCTCCAGAGGCTCGCGATCATGTCGCTCGAGTAACACCTCAAGCATAGAGGACGCCACATTGGTGAAGTTTTCCACCAGGGCCTGGAAGTCGTTCGGTTTTATGCGATCGAATACAATCAGCAGCACGCGGTCAGCATGAGATTTCTCAAGAAGGGCATGTACCTCTTTCGGGGTGCCGACCAAGGTCGACACCCTCGGACGGTCTGCTACGATATTCATGGATGCCCTCCTTTCTAGGATATCAAGGATATATGACAATATTATAACCATAATAGCCTTAAAAGTGTGCCTGGATTGACGTCGGCGCCCCATGAAATCACGTAAGCTTTATGCGAATCACCCTGACTTGTCTTGATATCTCCCCTTGGGGATTGCTCGGGAGGGTTCTACCCCGTTTTTACGGACGGTTGTGAAAAGGATCAGGAGCAGACGTCAGCGGGGATAAAGGCAATCGTCCGCTTCGGCCGAGAAGCGGACCATAGGTATCAACTATCCTGACCGCTCATTTGATCGGCATGTTCTCTGAAAGTTGGCAACAGGTCATCGGAATCAGTGGCCAACTTTGGGTTGGAATGACTGGCTGGATTTCGAGAAGAACAAGTGGCAAGTTTTTTCCCAAATCGACCGGCCCACATTCGACTGGAGTTGATGGGGGGGTTCAACAGAATATGCCGGGCGATTCGTATATCATTTACTTTTAAGGACAAATGTAGCCATTTTTTCAGACCCCGGACAACGTGATGGTTCTCCCCCAACTAATGCCCAATGAGCTGTTTCTCGGCTATTTGTGGCGTGTCGCCAAGATAAACGGCATCACTGATACCAGCCTTGCCAGCATACTCAAAGGTCTGAGGGTGATGGCGGAGAGAAGTTGCAACGGGCGCATCTTCAGTGGAGGGATCGGTGGAGCCCTTGATCTGGTTTCTCAGCTATCAGGGCTGCCCAAAATTAAATTGGAGTACAACCACACGCTGGCCCCTCTTTTTGTTATCTCAAAACAAACTCGAACCAGCCCTCCGAGTAGTGCATTTTCGACTCGTATAACTATGCATATCTGGAACGCAGCACTTCAAATCAATAAAAGGAGTCTTTGTTATTGCGATCAATGTGCCCAAAATGATCTTGTCCATAATGGATTCAGTTACTGGCGGCGCGACCACCAACTACCAGGAAATTTTTGGTGTCCAGTACATCTCACAAGATTGAAGCGGGCTCCGGAGGGGGAGACCTTCCTGAAAAGCCCTTCTTTCTACGAGGCAACCGACACTGGAATACCCCTCGCGCAGACATGCGGTTCTAACCCGTTCATTGAACATTTTATGCTCTTGCAAAGAAGTATTTTCTGGTCAGCCACCCGATTTCAAATCGTCCGCTTTGAAGAACTTGTCCTAGAGAAGGCACGAGAGCGAAAGTACCACTTCCCGACACCATCGAAGCACCTTGGTACAGACATGCTTCTTGCCTACGGAGAGGAATGGTTGGATCAGACAATGCCATTGTTCAGGTACATCACAAAAGACAAAAACTGGTGGGAATGGGGCCTTGTTCCTTCAAGGTTAGTATATCGTCCAGAACCCACCATATTGTTAATGCTTACGGGAGCATTCCTCTTCGATAATGACCACCTTTTGTCCCATTTGCTGTTCCATTCGCAACCAAAAGACATCAAGTTGTACTACCAAAAAGAGAAAGCTCGTGTTCAGGCCGGTGAAATCAACCAATATGAACCCACAGAGAGCCCAGTTCATAAAAATGGTCTTCTTTGGGAGATGAGCCATGGTCAGATAGACCTTCCCTTATAAGGTGCAAGGTGGGCGCTGCAGTGCAGCGCAACATGAACCATTAGTCAGCGCGCCCAAAACTGGAACCAAAATTCATCATCAACACGAAAAAGATCTTCGTATTTCGACATCAGCTTAGGGTCGCCCGACTTCAGGGCCTCAACGGCTGGTCGAACCGGCGCAAGGTAATACGCACCAGCCTCTTTGATGTCTTCTAATCTAAGGCCATCATCGCCAGATCGCTCCAGGGCCAACCTTTGAGCACCAATCCACAATGCAATAATCAGCCTACGAATACCCGCTGTTAGATTGATGATCAATTCCCTCAACTCTCTCGAATCCTCGAGTCGATGCACCACCCACTGATACTTGAGAAGCTCAGGCATGAAGTTCTTCAAGAAAACAGGGTCATCCGGACCAGAGAATAGCTTTATATGGTGATACCCACTCGCAACAAAGCGTTGGGTATTGCTCAACCTTCGAGTTAATGCACTGACCCCATCGGGGGTACCCCCCGCGTCAGACTAGTTGTCACTGTTTTCTATAATCCTTGGAACGAGCGGGAGGCGGAAGGTGACGCGAGATGTCGAAGTATTCGCAGGAGTTGAAGCAGGCTGTTTTGAAGCGAATGATGCCGCCGGAGAGTCGGTC
>JAGXHU010000005.1 GCA_024636015.1 Halothiobacillus sp. | reverse complement strand
TTCTCCTGCAGACGATCGGTAACCTTCTCCAAACGCTCATCGCAGATCTGGGAAATGTGCAACAGGCCATCCTTACCCGGCAGGATATTAACAAAGGCACCGAAGTCGGTGATCCGCACAACTTTTCCCTCGTATATCTTGCCAACCTCGGGATCAACCGTGATCTGCTCAACCCGCAGTTTGGCCGCCTGGATGCTGTCCATCGAGTTGCCGGTGATTGTTACAGCGCCTTCTTCAGTAATGTCGATCTGGGTACCGGTTTCCCGGGTAATCCCCTGAATCGTCGATCCACCCTTTCCGATCACTTCCCGGATCTTGTCGGGGTTGATCGTCATCTTGAGGAATTGCGGCGCATTGGCCGAGACCGTCTTGCGGGGTTCGGACAAGGCCGCGTTCATGATGCCCAGAATATGCAGCCGACCGACTTTTGCCTGCTCCAGCGCCTGGCTCATGATCTCGCGTGTAATGCCGTTGATCTTGATATCCATCTGCAAGGCATTAACGCCCTGCGCGGTACCGGCGACCTTAAAGTCCATATCGCCCAGATGATCCTCATCACCCAGGATGTCGGAGAGCACGACAAACCGGTCACCCTCCTTGATCAGCCCCATAGCGATACCGGCCACTGGCGCCTTAATCGGTACCCCCGCATCCATCATCGACAGGGAGGCGCCACAAACGCTCGCCATGGAACTCGATCCATTGGACTCGGTAATCTCCGAAACAATACGCAGGGTATAGGGATAGCTTCCATCACGGGGCACCACAGCCAGCACACCGCGCTTGGCCAGATTGCCGTGACCGATTTCCCGCCGCTTCGGCGCACCGAACCGGCCCGTTTCACCCACACTGAACGGAGGGAAGTTGTAATGGAAAATGAATGCCTCTTTCCGTTCGCCCACGACGGCATCGATCAACTGGGCATCGCGGGAAGAACCCAGAGTGGTCACGACCAGTGCCTGGGTCTCGCCCCGGGTAAAGAGCGCGGAACCGTGCACCTGCGGCAACACACCGGTACGCACGGTGATTGGTCGAACCGTCCGGGTATCCCGACCATCAATGCGCGGCGCGCCATCCAGAATACGCCCACGGACCACCGATGACTCCAGCGCCTCAAGCAAGGATTGAATCAATTTTGGCTCGGCACCATCCGCATCACCGAACTGAGCCACGGCTTCCGATTTGAGTGCTTTGAGTCGGTTGTAACGCGTGGCTTTATCCGCAATTTGATAGGTTTCGGTGACCGACTCAGCAAATGCGGCGCGCATGCGTGCCTCCAGGTCGGGATGCTGCACCGGCGGCGCCCAGGCCATGGCGGGGCGGGCAGCCTGCTCAGCCAGACGACGAATCGCGCCGATGGCCGACTGCAGTGCTGCATGCCCGAACATAACGGCATCCAGCATGATCGGTTCCGGCAACTCATCAGCTTGAGACTCGACCATCAGCACGGCATGATCGGTTCCCGCCACTACCAGATCCAGCCGCGAATCCTTCAACTGCTCGCTGGATGGGTTCAGCACGAACTGTTCGTCGATATAACCCACACGTGCGGCACCGAGAGGCCCGTCGAACGGCGCACCGGACAGAGCCAGCGCGGCCGAAGCGCCGATCATCGCCGGGATATCACCGTCCACATCGGGATCCAGGGACAACACCTGTGCAATCACCTGCACTTCATTGGTAAAGCCCTTGGGAAACAGCGGACGAACGGGGCGGTCGATCAGACGCGCAATCAGGGTCTCGGACTCAGTAGATCGCCCCTCTCGCTTGAAGAAGCCGCCCGGTATACGCCCGGCGGCATAAAATTTTTCCTGGTATTCGATGGTCAGGGGAAGAAAATCCTGTCCGGGTTCCGGCGTGGCGACCACGACAGCGGTCACGAGCACCACCGTCTTGCCCATCTCGACCATGACAGCCCCGGAGGCCTGTCGAGCAATCTCGCCCGTGGTCAGCGTCACCGCATGGGCACCAAAATCAAAACGCTCAGTGAATACGGTCACACCTTTCCCCTAACTAATCATCAAATTTGGAAACCGCCGGACACCGGGAAACTCCGGAGTTCAGACAGCACAATCCCGGCACGAGTCCGGGATCAATTGGGCAGGGCACATTGCGGTTGCCCATGCCGGAAGTGTCAAAGGCCCAAGACGAGCCCATGACCGGTCTTACTTACGCAGACCCAAACGGGCGATCAGATCCTGATAACGACCCAAATCCTTGGATTTCAGGTAGTCGAGCAGTTTGCGACGCTGGTTAACCAGTTTCAACAAACCACGGCGGGAATGGTGATCCTTCTTGTGGGTCGCAAAATGCTCAGTCAGATGCACAATACGATGCGTCAGCAGGGCAACCTGGACTTCCGGTGAACCGGTATCGCTGGCTGCGCGGCTATAATCGACCAGAATCTGGGCTTTTTGTTCAGTAGTCAAAGACATGGATAGGCTCCTATTTCACCTGGGCGTGTGGTGTTAAAAATACATCAGGTACGAGCGTAAATGCCCGATACCGATGCTGAATGAGTGATGCCGAACCATTCGACATCCCTCACAACGCCGCGAACAAACGTCGCGGCGCTACTCGTCCGTCATCCAGAACTTCCCCCATGCCCAGGAAAAGGTCGTCGGGGCCGTATATACAGAACCACCCAGTCTGCGGCGCATTGGCCACAAACACTGGATGACCGTGACGAATATGAAAGGCACTTTCCGAGTCCAGACACACGGTCGGATAGCCGAAAAGGGCCGAATCGGTGGGCAGGATAACACGGTCGATAGCCGATTCATCCTCAGTTTCCACCAATTCATTGAGTTCATCCAGGGTCCACATGCGTGAATCCGCCGGGTTGGCCGTTTGCGCACCAGCCTCAACCTCGAATTGCCAAGGCCCCAGGCCCGTGCGACGTAGCCACGTGACGACCGCACCGCAGCCAATCGCTTCACCAATGTCTTCCACGAGCGTACGGATGTATGCACCCTTGCTCGAATGAACCAACAGCTCGAAATCCAAACCATCGAAATTCAGTAACTCGATGCGGTAAAAGTGAATATTACGGGGCTGGCGTTCGACCACTTCCCCCGCACGCGCCAGTTCATAGAGACGTTTACCGTCAATCTTCAGCGCGGAATACATGGGGGGGATCTGTGCAATCAAGCCCCGGAATGGAACAAGATAAGGCTCCAGGTCCTCAGCGCTCAGCGCCGGAACAGGCCGTTCTTCAACGACTGAACCCTCCATATCGCCAGTTTCCGTTCGAATCCCCAGACGGCCGACAACCCGGTAAGTCTTATCCGCATCCAGCAGCAGACCGGAAACACGTGTCGCCTGACCGAAGCACAGCGGCAACAATCCCGTCGCTTCAGGGTCGAGACTCCCCGTATGACCAGCTTTCGCCGCATTGAACAGATGTTTGACCCGCTGCAAAGCCTGGTTGGAACTCAATCCCAGCGGTTTGTCCAGCAACAGAATCCCATTGATATCACGTCCCCGACGCCGACGAGCCATGACTAACGCTCCGCTTTCGGAGTGCCCGGATCGGCCGTAGGCGCATCGCCATCTCCGTCGGGAGACGGTTCGGGGTTTTGGGTATCGTCTTGCCGACGTACGGCCGAAATCAACGCATCCATCTGCATCCCATGTTCAATCGAGGGATCATAGTGAAAGCTCAGCCGTGGGACACTGCGCAAACGCATGCGGTGCGCCAACTCGGTACGCAGGTGACCTGCAGCCGAATCAAGCCAGCCCTGAGCCCGCTCGCGTTCTTCGGCGTTTAAAATACTGTAAAAAACCCGCGCATAACTCAAATCACGCGTCACTTCACAATCTGTAACCGTCAGCAGGCTGATGCCGGCCTGCCGGATTTCTTCACGCAACAAATCCGCGATTTCACGCCGAATCTGCTCCGCCACCCTTTGATGACGACCAAAACCTTGAGGCATAACGGCCCATACCCTGATTAAATTAACTGAAGCCTGAGCTGGTAGTACCCGGACACGGCAGCGCCGCCCGAAGCACCTGGGAACATGGACCGGTTAGCCCATCGTCCGTTGGACCTGAATCCGTTCAAAGACCTCGATCACATCGCCCACGCGTACATCGTTGTAGTTCTTGACGCCAATACCGCAATCAAAGCCGGCGCGCACTTCCTGGACATCGTCCTTGAAGCGGCGCAGAGATTCGAGCTCGCCTTCGTAGATCACGATATGGTCGCGCAACACCCGGATCGGGTTACCACGACGGATCAAGCCCTCGGTGACCATACACCCGGCGACGGCGCCAAACTTCGGCGAACGGAAGACATCGCGAACTTCGACGAGGCCCACAATCTTCTCTTGGGTTTCCATGCCCAACAGACCGGACATGGCGTGCTTCACATCGTCGAGCATCTCGTAAATGATGCTGTAATAACGAATTTCGACATTCTGCGCGGCGGCCAGTTTGCGGGCCGAAGCCTCGGCGCGCACATTGAAACCGATCATGATCGCACTCGACGTCAAAGCCAGGTTCACATCCGATTCCGTGATCCCGCCGACGCCGCTCATCAGCACATTGACCTTCACTTCATTGGTGGACAACTTGTTCAGGCTGTCGCGAATTGCTTCGGCCGAACCCTGAACGTCAGACTTCACCAACACATTCAGTGTCGCGATCTCGCCTTCCTTCATTTGGTCGAACAAGTTTTCCAACTTGGTCGACTGCTGGGTCGCCAATCGGCTGTCCCGATACTTACCGGCGCGGAACATCGCAATTTCGCGCGCCTTACGTTCGTCTTCGACCACTACCAGGTCATCGCCTGCCTGCGGCGTGCCGGAGAGACCAATAATGACCACGGGAATTGACGGTCCCGCCGAGTCAATATTCTGACCGGTTTCGTCCAGCAAGGCACGTATACGGCCGTATTCTGAACCCACCAGAACCACGTCGCCTTTCTTCAAGGTTCCACTGCGCACCAATACGGTAGCAACCGGGCCCCGGCCTTTCTCCAAAGAGGACTCAACCACGGTTCCTTTCGCATGGCCCTCGATGGGGGCCTTGAGCTCCAGCACCTCGGCCTGAATCAGGACCGCGTCCAGCAACTGGTCAATCCCCTCGCCTGTCTTGGCGGATACAGGAACAAACTGGGTATCGCCGCCCCATTCCTCGGAAATCACGCCTTCCTGCGACAGCTCGCTTCGGATGCGTTCCAGGTCCGTATTGGGTTTGTCGATCTTGTTGATCGCCACGACGATCGGCACCTTGGCCGCGCGTGCATGGTGGATGGCTTCCTTGGTCTGAGGCATAACACCGTCATCGGCAGCCACCACAAGGATCACAAGGTCGGTCACGCTCGCACCACGGGCACGCATGGCCGTAAAGGCCTCGTGACCAGGTGTGTCCAGAAAGCTGATGACGCCGCGGCTCGTCTGTACATGGTACGCACCCACGTGCTGGGTGATACCACCGGCTTCGCCCGCAGTCACCTTCGCGCGGCGAATGAAATCGAGCAACGAGGTCTTGCCGTGGTCGACGTGGCCCATCACGGTAACAACCGGTGGACGCGGCAGAGCATCGCCCTGCTCAATCGAACCCATCAATTCAGTTTCCAGCGATGAATCAGACTGGGCTATTGCCGTATGCCCCATCTCCTCGATCACCAGAATGGCCGTATCCTGATCGATCATCTGGTTGATCGTGGCCATAACGCCCATGCTGAACAGGGTCTTGACTACATCAACGCCTTTGACCGACATTTTCTGCGCCAGATCGGCGACCGAAATCGTTTCAGGTACGTGCACCTCGCGAATAAAGGGCGCCGTAGGTCGTTCGAAATTTGTTTGCTTGCCTGCTGAGGAAGAGGAACCGCCTCGACCTGTCGCTTTCTTCGCCCGTTTGGCACGGCGCTCATTCGCGCCGGCACCCAGGTGAAGCTCAGTACGGCCGCCCTGGCTTTCACGCTCATGGCGTCCTTTTCCGCTGTGTTTCGCACCTTTTTTCCGTTCCGGCTCATCGGCCCCGGCAGCCTTACCCGGCGCCGCATCTGATGGCTTGGCGGAATCGGTGTTCGGCGCTTCAGTAGGTAGGGCAATGATCCGCAACCGTGATTTCGGACGCCCAGTGCGTTCATCAATCTCCGGTGCCATCACTTCTGGTGGCTGGACGACTTCTTTGACTTCAGGTGTCTCAAGGACCGTGTCGAAAACCGCAGCTGGCGCAGCAGTTTTGACTTCGGACTTGGCCACAGGCTCACTTTCTTTTTCGGGGGTTTCGGGTGTCTCGGCAGCAGCAACCAATTCAGGCACAGCGACGACCTCGGCAGGTATCGAAACGTCGACAACCGGCTCGCCGTCGACCGCAGGTGCTGGAACCTGAGAAATCACGGGAGCATGTACCTCCTCCTGAAGAACCGGTGCAGTCGGAACCTCCGGTGTCACTGGTGCCGCAACGATCGGCTCGCTCGCCACAGGCTCTGCCGCACTGGACATATCCCGGGCGACATAAGTCTTACGGCTGCGGTACTCGACCGCGACGGTTTTACCACGCGCTGCGCCGCCACCCACCTTGATTTCTTCCTGCTTCTTACGTTGCAGTGTAATCCGGTCGGGTTTTTGCTCCCCGGCCGCAGCAGTGGTGCCCTGACGCAAATGCGCAAGCAATTTCATCTTACCACCGTCACTTATCAGTGAATCGGCCGAACTGGCTACAACACCCGCCTCTGCCAGCTGTACCAGCAAGCGCTCAGGGGTTGCACCAACAATTTTCGCTAAATCTTTAACCGTGACCTCGGACATGGGGTCTCCTGTGGTCGTCTCAATACTTAAAATTCGATTACCGGACTCGCGGACGAGACCGGAAAAGAGCACATCACTGCCGCCTCAGGGCGGTCAGCACTAGATACGGGGCTCACCACAATCGATCTGCCCGACCGCTCGGTGGCAGGATCGAGCAAGCGTCAAAGGATCAGGCGAACCAGGGGGCTCGTGCTGCCATAATCAGGCTGCGCGCCAGTTCATCATCTACACCATCGAACACGGTCAACTCATCGATGGACAATTCGGCCAGATCTTCCGCAGACGCGATACCAGCAGCCTGCAACGCGGCAAGCAGTGTTGGCGTCATGCCTTCCAGATCGGCCATATTCAACGGCTCAGCGTCGGCCGTTTCTTCGGCATCGCTGGAGATAGCCTGAGTCAACAGGGTGTCGCGGGCGCGGTTACGCAGCTCCTCGACAATCCCTTCATCAAACCCTTCAACTTCCAGCAGCTCTGCGGTGGGCACATAGGCGATCTCCTCCAGAGAGGAAAAACCAGCCTCAACCAGAACGGATGCCACGTCCTCATCGACATCCAGATCCCGCATGAACGACTCAACCGAGCGGCGGGTTTCACGTTCGATCTGCGCAACGGCCTCTTCCTCGCCCATCACGTTCAGGTGCCAGCCGGTCAATTGGCTCGCCAATCGAACATTCTGACCCCCGCGCCCGATTGCCTGGGAAAGCTTCTCTTCGGTAACAGCGACATCCATGCTGTGCCGATCTTCATCAACCACGATCGAAACAACTTCGGCCGGTGACATGGCATTGATCACAAACTGGGCAGGGCTCGGATCCCAGATGATGATATCGACCCGCTCACCGTTCAGTTCGTTGGTCACGGACTGAACGCGAGAACCCCGCATACCCACGCAAGTGCCAACCGGATCGATGCGCGGATCACGAGACAGCACCGCGATCTTGGCGCGCAGGCCCGGATCACGCGCGGCACCCTTGATCTCGATCAGGCCTTGGTCGATCTCGGGGACTTCAAGCTTAAACAGTTCGATCAGAAATTCAGGCGCCGTACGGCTGACGAACAGCTGCGGACCACGCGGCTCATGGCGCACGTCGGCCAGATAACCCCGCAAGCGATCGCCGGGACGGACGGCTTCACGGCCGATCATCTCATCCCGGGGAATCAGCGCTTCAACATTGCCACCCAAATCCAGAATGACATTGCCACGGTCGATACGCTTGATGAGCCCCATGATGAGGGAGCCCTTGCGGTCGATATAGCCATCCACCACCTGGCGGCGCTCAGCCTCGCGGACCTTCTGTACGATCACCTGCTTGGCCGCTTGGGCGGCGATACGACCGAACTCGACCGATTCGATTTCTTCTTCAACGAAATCACCGACCTGCATGCCCGGCTCATCCATCTGCGCCGCTTCCAGGATCATTTCACGCTCGGGAAACTCAGACGACTCGCCGGCAACAACTTCCCAGCGACGGAATGTCCGGTAATCTCCGGTTTCACGATCGATCTCTACACGGGCGTCGATATCCCCGCCGTGCCGTTTACGGGCGGCCTGGGCCAGCGCCGCTTCGATTGCATCAAAAATGACCGCACGATCAACCCCTTTTTCGTTGGAGACCGCATCGGCGACGAAAAGTATCTCTTTACTCATGATGATTGAATTTTTCCCTTGGGCGCCGTGGCTTTACGGTCGCGTTTCTGTTCACCAAATTCGAATACAAGATGGGCCCGCTCCACCTCGGCATACGGGAAGATAAAAGGCTCACCCTCGACCGTCATGCTGATTTGTTCGCCATCCACCCCGTTCACAATGCCATCAAACCGACGGCGCTGTGCCAACGGGCGATGCAGGCGAACCTGCACCTTCTGACCGATGAACAGCGCGAAATCACTGGCCCGAAACATCGGCCGCTCAACACCAGGCGAGGACACTTCCAGCCGGTAAAATCCCGGAAAGGGATCCTCAACATCCAGCACGCCGCTCAAGGCGTCACTCACTTTCGAACAATCTTCGAGGGTGACGCCGACATCGGTATTGATATACACGCGCAGCAAACCGTCCGGTCCGCCCCGAAACTCGCCACCCACCCACTCGCAGCCGGCCGCTTCAACGACCGGCTGCAACAAGGTTTCGATGGACTCTGGGATTTTCTGCACGGTGGCTCGGTCTCTCTAAAATGCAAAATAAAAAAGCCCCAAGTGGGGCCCGGTTTTCTTTTATCTTTGATCGCGGGATGCGGAATATATGAATCTTCGCCCCGAATGTCAAATAATGACTCGGCGCCAGCAGCGAATTCGTCCGGAGGAGTGATCACTCCGGCACGTTTTCGCAACCGATTCAGTCGCCCCGCAGATCATCGAAAAAACGTTTCACCGAATCCAGCCAGGAATGCTCGCGCGGCCTGTGCCGGGCGGCAATATCCCCGCCCTGCTCCCCGCTCAGTGAACGCTCGAAGGCCTTCAGCAACTCATGCTGCTCGCTGGTCAGCTTCACCGGCGTTTCCACGTGCACACTCACCAGCAAATCGCCTGGAGAGCCACCCCGAACCGGCTGAACCCCCTTGCCCCGCAATCGGAATACCTTGCCCGTTTGCGTTTCGGCTGGAATCTTCAGGGCCACGCGCCCGTCCAGCGTTGGCACTTCGATCTCGCCCCCCAGAGCGGCCGCCACAAAGCTGATTGGCATATCGCAAAGCAGGTCCGCATCGTTGCGCTTGAAGATTGGGTGCGGCTTGACCTCGATCAGCACATAGAGATCGCCCGCTGGGCCGCCCTGTTCACCTGGCGCACCTTCCCCGCTGTGACGGATTCGGTCGCCAGAATCCACACCGGGCGGAATCTTGATCGACAGGGTTTTCTGTGTCTCCACCTGACCTGCACCCCGACACGTACCGCAGGGGTCTTCGATAATTTCGCCGAGGCCATGACAGGCGGGGCAAGTCTGCTGGATCGAAAAAAATCCCTGCTGCACCCGTACCACGCCCACACCCTGACACGTACCGCAAGTCTTGCGACCCGTTCCAGGCTTTGCGCCTGTTCCGCTACAGGTTTCACAGGCCTTGCTCGTCGGTATCTGGATTTCGACGGTCGTGCCGCGTACGGCCTCTTCGAGGGTGATTTTCAGATGGTACTGAAGATCGGCGCCCCGATAGGCGCGAGAGCGCCCGCCACCGCCACCGAAGATATCCCCGAATACCTCGCCAAATATATCCGCAAAACCCGCACCGCCGCCAAATCCCGCGCCGCCACCACCGCCTGCGCCTGAGTTGACCCCTGCGTGACCAAACTGGTCATAGGCGGCCCGTTTCTGGGCATCGGCAAGCACTTCAAAGGCTTCTTTCGCCTCCTTGAATTGCTCTTCGGCAGCCGGATCATCCGGATTTCGATCGGGGTGAAAACGCATCGCCAACCGGCGATAGGATTTTTTCAATTCATCCGCCGAAGCGGTACGTTCTACCTCTAGGATTTCGTAATAACAACGCTTCGCCATAACTCGCTCAAAAGGTAGTCCGGCACAAGTGGCCCAATGGGGTTACCCATGGATCACTCATGCCGTAGAAAATCAGGTCGTCCCTGCATAGAAAAATGCCGCTCACCCTCCTGGGAACGGCTTGCCGGAAAAGACGGCTTATTTCTTGTCGTCTTTGACTTCTTCGAACTCGGCATCCACGACATCGTCGTGCTTGCTCGCGGCGTCCGATGTGGCGGCGCCCGGCTCACCCTGTGGCTGTGCGCCGGCAGAGGCCTTCTGCATCAACGCAGCGGAAACCTGGCTCAAAGCTTCAATTTTCGCTTCGATCGACGCATGATCATCGCCTTTCATGGCCTCGCGCAATGCCGCAATCGCATCGGTAGCGGGCTGCTTGTCAGCATCGGACAGGGTCTCACCTGCTTCCTTCAGCGTTTTCTCGACGGTGTGGATCAAACCATCGCCCTGGTTCCGCACATCCACCAACGCCCGCAACTTCTTGTCGTCCTCAGCATGCGCAGCGGCATCATCGACCATCCGCTGAACTTCTTCATCGCTCAGACCCGAGTTGGCCTTGATGACGATTTTCTGTTCCTTGCCGGTACCCTTGTCCTTGGCGGACACGTTCAAAATGCCGTTGGCGTCGATATCGAAGGTCACTTCGACCTGCGGCATGCCGCGTGGTGCCGGTGGAATATCGCTCAGGTCGAAACGGCCCAGCGACTTGTTGCCCGAGGCAATTTCACGTTCACCCTGCAACACATGCACAGTCACTGCTGTCTGGTTGTCGTCAGCCGTCGAGAACACCTGGCCGGCCTTGGTCGGAATCGTGGTGTTTTTCTCGATGAGCTTAGTCATCACACCGCCCATCGTCTCAATACCCAGCGACAAGGGGGTGACATCCAGCAACAGAACATCGTTCACGCTACCGGACAATACGCCACCCTGGATCGCTGCACCAACCGCCACCGCTTCATCGGGGTTGACGTCCTTGCGGGGTTCCCTATTGAAGAAGGCCTTAACCGTTTCACGCACCTTGGGCATGCGGGTCTGGCCACCGACCAGAATCACCTCGTCGATGTCATCGATGGATACGCCTGCATCCTTCAACGCAACGCGGCAAGGTTCGATCGTACGGGTAATCAGTTCATCGACCAGGGATTCCAACTTCGCACGGGTCAATCGCACATTCATGTGCTTGGGACCACTGGCATCGGCTGTGATGTACGGCAGGTTGACATCGGTCTGCTCGGTGGACGACAACTCGATTTTTGCCTTTTCTGCGCCTTCTTTCAGGCGCTGCATGGCCAGTGGATCATTCGCCAGATTGACGCCCTGCTCCCGCTTGAACTCATCAACCAGAAAATCAATCAGACGATTATCGAAATCCTCACCACCCAGGAAGGTATCCCCGTTGGTCGAGAGCACTTCGAACTGTTTCTCGCCATCGATATTGGCCACTTCGATGATTGATACGTCGAACGTGCCGCCACCCAGGTCATACACGGCAATCTTGTGATCCTTGTTGTCTTTTTTATCAATCCCGTACGCCAAGGCGGCGGCCGTGGGCTCGTTGATGATCCGTTTCACGTCCAGACCGGCAATCCGACCGGCATCCTTAGTGGCCTGACGCTGGCTGTCGTTGAAGTAGGCCGGGACGGTAATGACCGCTTCGGTCACTTCCTCGCCCAGATATGCCTCGACATCCTTCTTGATCTTCATCAGTACGCTGGCGGAAATTTCCGGCGGCGCCATTTTGCGACCATTGACCGACACCCAAGCATCGCCATTGTCTGCCTTGACGATCTCGTAGGGCATCAACTTGATGTCTTTCTGCACGGCGTCCTCTTCAAACCGACGGCCAATCAGGCGCTTGACGGCGTACAACGTATTCTTCGGATTAGTGACCGATTGGCGCTTGGCGGGCTGCCCGACCAGGATTTCGCCTTCGTTGGCATAAGCCACGATTGACGGTGTGGTGCGCGCGCCTTCGGCATTCTCGATGACCTTGGCTGTCTTGCCTTCCATAATAGCGACACAAGAGTTCGTGGTGCCCAGGTCGATCCCGATAATTTTACCCATGATGCTTTCCTCAAAAACGTGAATGTAATTTGAATAACGGTTCAGAATTCGTGACTTGTGCGGGTAGACCACACACGTGCTACTGCATCCAATGTGCGGACACCCCGGCTGTTTTCAAGAGCCCGATTATTCCTGGGGCTTGGAAACCACAACCAACGCCGGACGAACCAGCCGTTCCTTCAGCAAATACCCCTTTTGCATCACGCCCACGACATGATCAGCCGGGCCCTCATGCGGTTGCACGGAGATGGCCTGATGGTGCTCGGGGTTGAATCGCTCGCCAATAGGGTGAACGGGATGCACGCCGAACTTCTCCAGGGTTTGCAAAAACACGTTCAGCGTCATTTGATTGCCCTCGCGAATCTTCTCCAGCGGGGTATTCGACTGCTCAGCGGCCTGAATGCTCATTTCCAGGGAATCCACCACCGGCAACAATCCATCGACAAACCGCTCCAAAGCGAATTTACGCGCACTTTCGATATCGCGCTCAGCCCGTTTACGCAGGTTCTCCATGTCGGCATGCAGGCGCAGAATTTCCTGCTCCCGCTCGGCGAGTTTTTCAACCAGATCAATCGCCGCTTCTGGCTGCTCGGCTTCGCCCGTTTTTGCCTGAGGGTATTCCTGGGCATTTTCCTCGGGGGTTGCCTCGAAAGCCGGGGGTATTGATTGCTCCGTCATAGTTACGGTCCTCTGTGCGTGATAAATCATAAAATTCAAATTGATCCAAGGAACCTCTGCGCCTCGCCCTCGCACACCGTGTCAGCGCGTTGGTGGGTTAATCAGCGGTTCCATAAGTAACGCGACTTTGATTGGGGCGACCCGTGCCGATTTCAACCCCGTATCACGCAATGAAACAATTTTTGTTAACCAAATTCGGCCCGTCAGGCCGCCGCAATGACCAGACAACGCTGCAGGGAAAAACACATCTGATATATTAAGTCAGTGTGGACCGACGCCCGACCCGACAACGGACGAGGCGGTCGCCCCGGCATTTCGGACGACCGCCCGCCAGATTTTGGCTCTGCAGTTGTCGGCTGGTCCTATTCTGTGCTTATCATTCCGTTCATCCAACCAGGCAAATCTAGGGTTTTATTTGTGGCAGATCACCGCCAGACACAAACCGGGCCGACAGCAAGCCCCGACGCGGAAATCGACGGTTGCCCCGATATGAGGAGCATCCCCGAGGACACAGCGCCCTATTTCAAGCGGATTGGCATCATTACCAAGCCTGCGGCCGATCTAGCCATCCGAACGACCTTCAAGAAATTGATCGGCCTGCTCGACGACATGGGCATCGATTGGGCGTTGGAGCAATCCTGCGACAGCCCAATCAGCCGACTTCAGCCGGCCCGGTTCGAACGGAACCAGCCCGATCGCGATCTGATCATCGTGCTGGGCGGCGACGGCACCCTGCTCAATGCAGCACGTAGCCTGAGTCAATGGGACATCCCAATCATGGGAGTCAACCTGGGCCGACTGGGTTTTCTGGTCGACATCCGGCCCAGCGATCTGAAGCTGTACCTGAACGCCATGCTGCGCGGTCACTTTGTCGAGGATCATCGCTTTCTGCTCGAAGGAACACTCATGCGCGGCGAAACACGCATGATGAATGCCATTGCCCTGAACGACATCACCTTCAAAATGCGTGATCCGGCCCGGATGGTCGAGTTCGAAATGAAAATCGACGGCAAGCTGCTCAACCACCAGCGCTCCGACGGTGTCGTCATCTGCACACCGACCGGTTCAACCGCCTATGCCCTGTCGGCTGGTGGCCCGCTCATTGCACCCGATTTGCCGGCCATCGGCATTGTCTCCATTTGTCCGCATACACTGAGTTATCGGCCTATTGTCATCAGTGACAGTCATGTCATCGAAATCATCCCCAAGGCACAATCACGCGGCGGCGGTTCGGTCAGTTTTGACGGCCAGATCAACCAACCCCTGGAAGGCGGTGATTCCCTGGTCATCCGCCGACACCACCACGACATACGACTGATCCATCCTTGTGGGCATGATTACTACGCCCTGCTCCGGACCAAACTCTGCTGGGGCGAACAAAGTGGATGACCTCAACCCAATCCCCCGCACCCGATACGAATCCATAACACCATGCTGACAGCGCTCACGATCCGCCATGTTGCCCTGATCGATCAAATCAGCCTCGATTTCGCACCGGGCATGACCACACTGACCGGCGAAACCGGGGCAGGCAAATCCATCCTGATCGATGCCATTGGTCTCATTCAAGGCGAGCGCGCAAATACCCAGTTGATTCGAGCGGGCGAGGAAGAAGCGGAGGTCATTGCCGTCTTCGAGTTTGCTGCGACCGGCCCGGTGGCCGAATTCCTGCAGGAACAGGAACTCCTGGATGAAGAACTGATCATCCGGCGCACGCTCAATCGGGAAGGACGTGGAAAAATCTGGATCAACGGACGACCTGCCACCGCCGCCACGCTGAAGGCGTTGAGCATGCTGCTGATCGACGTACACGGGCAGCACCACAACCAGAAACTGCTGGAAAAACGCTACCAGCGCGCACTACTCGACAGTTTTGGCGGACTGGAGGGCGATGTGCGTCAACTCGGACAGATCGCCCGAGAACTCCGCCGACTGCAAACGCTCAAGGACGAAGCCGTGCGGGAAGCCCGTACTCGCACGGATCGGCGTCAGCTGCTGGTTTTCCAGCTCGAAGAAATCGATATTCTGGCGCCCGAAACCGATGAGTTCAACCGGCTGCACCAACAGCTCACTCGACTTTCACGGCAGGACGAATGGCGTGGCACCCTCACAACGCAACTGGAACGACTGTTCGATGCGGATGACAATATCCACGACCGACTCGGACAGTCTGGACAGGCATTGGATCGACTCCTCGGCCTCGATGCGCGATTGGCGCCCTTGGTCGACGCCTTGGAAATAGCACGCATCCAGGTCAGCGAAACGGCAGACAGCCTGCGTGACGCGCTCAACGAAACCGAAGATGACCCGGCCGAACTGGATCGCGTGCAACAGCGCCTGGACCAGTTGCATCAATTGGCCCGCAAACACCGAATCCCTCCGGAGCAGCTTGATGATCATATTGCTGCACTGAGAACCGAAGCCGCCGCCCTGGAACGGGGTGAAGCCGACAGCGCCTCACTCGACGAGCAAATCACGACGCAGAGTCGACAGTACGATCAACTGGCCGATGGGGTGACGCAACGGCGCCTGACGGCCGCCCGCGCACTCGAGCAAGCCGTGACCGAATCCATTCAGCAACTCGGTATGCCGCACGGGGGCATCGAAATCCGGGTCAGCCCCGTCGAATCATCACCGGAGCAACGCGCGGAGCACGGTCATGACGAGATTGTTTTCCTGATCAGCGCCAATCGCGGCCAGCCAAAGCAACCCCTGGACCAGATCGCTTCAGGCGGGGAACTCGCTCGGGTCAGCCTCGCGTTCAAGACGCTCACTGCCGCATTCGATCCGGTCGAAACCTTCATTTTCGACGAAGTCGACACGGGCATTGGCGGGGCGATTGCCGAAATCGTGGGCCGACATCTCCGCACTCTGGGACAAACCCGGCAAGTGTTCTGCGTCACCCATCTGCCCCAAGTGGCCGCACAGGGACAACATCAGATCCAGGTGCAAAAACAGCATCATGAAACCGGCACGATCACCGAAATCACGCCGTTGACGGAAACGACACGCATCGAGGAAATTGCCCGGATGATGGGCGGAATCGAGGTAACAGAACAGACCCGTAAGCTGGCTCAGGAAATGATCGCGCAGGGCGGGCAGCAAAAAGCACGATAAGTCTTTGCCGAGATGAAAGTCGGCGGCGTTCGCCGCCAGCAAAGACGAAGGTGTCGACGATCGGGGGGTCAGAAAAGACTAAATATCGCAAATGCCTGACGGAAATAGGCGACGGCCTATTTTTTCTTGGTTTTGGTTTTAGCCTGGTCACTGATGCCGTAGATCACCAGGGAATAATCGGTCATATCAAACCCATGCCGCTCGGCGATCGCGGCCACACGCTCCTGGATCACCGGATCGTGGAACTCCTCGACCAAACCGCTCTTGATGCAGACCAAGTGATCATGCTCCCCCTTTGAAATCAGCTCGAACACGGATTTTCCGCCTTCAAACTGATGCCGCTTGAGAATATCGGCCGCCTCAAACTGTGTCAGCACTCGATACACCGTCGCCAGGCCGACGTCGTCACCCCGACTCAGCAACTCTTTGTATACGTCCTCGGCACTCATGTGCCAAGCCGGATTGGTCTCGATAATCTCCAGGATCTTGACGCGCGGCAGAGTGACTTTCAGTCCCGCCTTTTTCAGTTCGTTCTGTTCCAAGATCTAAGCCCCTCTGTTCGCATGATTCGGTATGACTGTCGAAAAGCCGCCATCGCTCGTCGTTTTCGCCGCCCCGTGTCTCACGGTCGGAAGAAAAATCGAGCTCGGACAGGACATTTGAATCCGTGCAGCCCTGGCGCATAACACCCGCAACTGGAACGGGATTGTACCTGATTCTCATTCCACTCATGGGTTTTCATCCCGACAGCGACGATTTCTTCGTTAACACTGGAACAAACCGCGCGCAGTTGCGTATGATTGGTCCACCTTTCGCAACACCAGAATATCGACATGCAACCCTCCCAGTTTCGCTCCCTGCCTGCTCTGACCCTCCTGGTACTTACCCTGACGGGATGCTCGTCGGTTTATGTACCTAGCTTTATCAAGGTGTACCAACCCGATATCGCACAGGGCAACATTATCGAACCCAAACAGGTCGCGCAGATCAAGGTGGGCATGGATAAAAGCGAAGTGAACCAGATCCTCGGCACTCCTGCGCTCAAGGACATTTTTCACCACAACCAACGCGAAACTTATGTGTTTTATGACAAACGCGGGAAGAACACCGCGTTCAAGCACATCCTGGTCGTGATTTATGATGCCAATGGCCGGGTAACGAAGATCGAACAGAGCGGGGATCCGCTGGACCAGACGCCGCCGCAGGATCTCCCCGAGGCGCTACGCCCTGAGAATGACACAGATCATCCCGAAGAAAAGGCCAAGGAGATGCCCTCTGCTGAGGGCAGCAACCCCGCCAGCGATCCCTATGCGCTCACGCCGCCCGGCGGCGGTGAGACAGGCCTGGGTTCCGGTCAACCCCTGCAACCTGGCGGAGGGTTGTAGTCAGCTACCCACGAACAGCCCGACGACGGATTGAACCATCAACGTGATGCGCGATCGGACACGGAAAACCGGTTGCAGACTTCACTCGCTCAACCCGACAGAGAACCCAAGCTGGCTTTTTCTCAATAAAGTATGGCTTTCATCCGATGAACCAAACCCGATCACAATGAACGCTTCCGTGGCAGGATAACGATTATGGCGCCTCACTTTGGAACAAAACGGCCAAAACACGTGATTTTCGGT
>JAGXHU010000004.1 GCA_024636015.1 Halothiobacillus sp. | reverse complement strand
TGCGGATAAGTACGGTGAGCAAAAAACTCACGCCGGAACAAAAACAGAATCATAAAACCGGGGCAGCGCCGTTCTGCTGCATATGAAAGGTTACCCTCTTAAACTCAATGCATTATTGTCTTGACTCAGGGGTCCACTGTACAGTACCGACTGCTTATCGGCCTAAGCGGACATAATAGAGCCTTCAAGCAAATGGCGGTTTTGGCCGAAATCCAGACATACGTGTGCCAAAACAGTGATAGACAGGAATCCGGCCTTAGCCGACCTTTAGTCCGGGCCCGGGATGGCAGGGCCGCATGAACACGGCGCTTATGGATTGGCTGAAAGACCGCGCGCACCGTGAGGCGTTATGAAGCAAGGCAAGATAGACCGCCTTGGTGGGTATGGATAGGCGCGAGGGCAAGAATCTCAAAATTACCACACAGGCCAGCGGATAGCGTGGCTAGTAGTTGAGGGGGGTTTAGACCCGCTCTTCCTTTACCCAAAAATCATGCAGATTACAGGTGCTCGTCACAATGATGATGCCTTTATAGCCTGCGGGCAGCGCGTGCTCAGATATGGGCTGATCTTTCCATGTGAAAGTGGTGCGACCCAGAAACTCACCGCCCTTCAGCACCACGCTGTGACTGACGATGTAGTGCGCCTCACTCATTGGGTGCGGGGTGCGAATAATCAACTTGCCTTCTTTGATGGCTACAATCGGAACATGCAATGCTTCAACGTCTTTCCAATGACCTGGGCGTTTCGCATCGAAAACCACGTTTTCGAATCTTGGCGGAGCCGCTTGCGCGGTCTGTGACGTAACTGCCAGTGCGGCGGTACTGATAGCGGCGGTACTCATGAAATCACGGCGGTTCATACACTACTCCTCAAGGATGGCAAGACCAGACAGACACACTTTTAGCGTAGCAATAAATACTGTTATTTCAATTAATAATATCACAGCGCACTAGTTGTTATATGTGGCCTGTACTCTCGCTCGGGAGCATCTTTTCGTCAGCAGCGGGTTGGTTGTCTGAATTTTTGGATGACCTGAGTGATCAGGTGAGTTCTAACACACGTGCGCAACCACGTCCCAGTTAGTCCAAACTAGTCTGGTCCGTTCTTCACTGAGATGGCATACCGATTGGCATCCCCATTTGACAGGGGCAATAAAAAAGCCCATGAAGTCATGGGCTTGATTGCTTTAAGTGGCGGAGGATCAGGGATTCGAACCCTGGAAGGGGATTAACCCTTGCCGGTTTTCAAGACCGGTGCATTCAACCGCTCTGCCAACCCTCCGCGAAGGGGGCGAATTTTCCAGAAAACCCCGCGTGCTGTCAAGTAATCTTGCGGAAAATGGAAGATGTGTCGCTAATTTAGCAACTGTTGTATTTTTGATAAAAATCCTGTTCAGTGAGGCGGATGTAAAATATGAATTTATGCTAAATTGACTACGAAATTCATCAATTTTCATTTGTGTTGGTTCTTTTTTTTTGAGTGGGGTTTGTTCCATGCGCGCTTTAACCGTTGCATCTTTGGGTATTCTGGCTTTGTCACTGGCCGCTTGTAGTTCAACCCCCACCAAGCCGGTGGGCGCTGAAGGGAGTGCTGCCGCTAACCCAGGTGCCGATACGTCGGGCATGAACGGCTCTGACATGAATGAGGCCATGTTGTACTCTGCAGCCCCGAAGGGTGCGGCTGCGACCGTGTATTTCGGTTTCGACAAGTACAGTGTTGATTCGTCCTACCGTCCGATGCTGCAGCAGAACGCTGCATTCCTGAAAGAGAATGCCAAGCGTCACGTACTGGTTGAGGGTAATACCGACAACCGCGGTAGCCGTGAGTACAACATCGCCCTGGGTGAGAAGCGTGCGACTGCCGTTCGTGACATCCTGATGGCTGATGGTGTTACACCGAGCCAGGTAGACGTTGTGAGCTACGGTGAAGAGCGTCCGGCTGTCGAAGGCAATACCGAAGCGGCCTGGGCGAAGAATCGTCGCGCTGACCTCGCCTACGGCAAGTAATTCCCGAACTGGCTGATTGGGGCGGATACTTTCTGCCCCTGTGTACTCAGCTGTTTGTGCGTCAAAAAAAACCGCCTGACTTGTTCAGGCGGTTTTTTTCGTCCAGTCAGATCTTCCCTTACGATGTTTCTGGGTTATGGAGCGATGTTTTGAGTGTGCCGTACAGACGCTCAGCCAGTGCGGCAAAGTCTTCCCCGCGCTCGGTTCTTGCGGTTGATAAATGGGTGAAATCCGGCCAAAGTCGCGCCAGGAGGGGGTCGCTCTCGCGTTCTCCCGTCAGTTGATTGTTGCCGTCGAAAACCAGGGCGGCTTGTTTGTGGCGCTTTTCTTCCTCGTGGCTGTTCAGCCAGGTGAAGGCGGTCTTGCAGGCCAGCGGAAAGGGTTGTTGCGCGGCGTCATACCAGGCATCCAGCATGTCTGTCAGCAGGTCACTGGCTTGGGTTGGGTCCACGGGGTTGAGGGTGAGTTTGCCGGTTTCGCTAACCAGGTGGCTGTGCACAGGAAATCCGGGGATTTGGGCCATGAGGTGGCGGGGCCATTCGAGCACCAGTTTGTGCCAGTCCAGGGTATTCCCCTTGTGCAGTCGACCGGCTAGAAAGCAGATTCGAGCGCGTTGCCCGTCGTCGTCGATCTGGACATCTCTCAGTTGATCTTCCAGGCAGATTCCCTGCTGGCCCTGAAGTTTCAGAACCGGGGCGTGGCGGTCATGCTGTGTGTAGTGCTGCTGTAGTTCGAGCCAGGCCTGCCATTGCACGATGAGTGGATTAACGAGAGTTGCATCGAGATTGGTATGCACAAGCGGGAATTGTCCGCTCAGTTGGCATCGGTGCAGTTCCTGTCGAATCCAGTCGGCCAGTGGGGGCGGCGCGTCGGCGAGCGGGGCGGGGGACCGCGCCATGCGCAAGCGGACGCCGTCATTGATCTGTCTTTTGATGTGCCAGAGATCCAGTCCATTGAGATGGAACGGTTCGTGGTCGGCTGGGGTTTCCTCGGGCCGAGGCAGGTTCGTGTTGAACCGTGCCCGCCATAGCGTGTGTGCAGGGTGGCGCAGGAAGCGGCTCAATGTTTCGATGTCGAGCGGGGTATCGGGCCGCCACTCGGGCAATCGGGCAGGTTCCGAATCTCTGGTCAGGCCTCCTGCATCTGAGGGTGTGGCGTGTATCGATTGCCAATCCGAGGCGTAGGTGAACAGACCCGGTTCTTCATCCGAAAAATACCGGTGGCTGAACGGGTGGAGCGGATGCTCCGTGGTGAGCAGATCCGTGGGTTTGGTGGTTCCTTCTGTGTGCCAGAATTGATCGATGTAGTCGGCCAGTTGGTTGACCAGAACGGATGCCGGTCGTTTGGTGTTTTTGCGAATATCCCGACCGACCCAGCTGATGGTCAGCCGCTCGCGGGCGGCGAGCAGGGCTTCGAGAAATAGGTAACGGTCGTCTTCTCGCCGTGAGCGGTCACCGGGGCGGTAACGCGCGGCCATTAGGTCGAAGTCGCTACCGGGCTGACGGCGAGGGTAATTGGCGTCGTCCATGCCGAGCAGATAGATATGTCGATAGGGGATGGTGCGCATTGGCATCAGGGTGGCGAAATTCACACCGCCAACCAGAAAACGCTGCTGTAGCCGATGCGGTTCAAGGCGTTCCAGCCAGGCCGATTGTACGGTTTCGATGGTAATCGGGTGGGTGAAGTCGGCAGATTGGCAATCGATCAGCCATTGATCCAGTGCAGCCAGCAACCGGGCCCGCCATTCAAGGTCCATTTCCCAGTCAGCGCGTACCAGATAGTCGTCTTTCTGGGCATTCAGAGCATCTGGATCAATCAGGAAATCATCCATCAGCGCCTTCAGCAGTTCCGCCCATTCTTCCGGGGTGCGGAGGCTCTGCAGGGCTTCGGTATAGCGGGTCAGTCGTTCGACCAGGTCGGTCAAACCACCCAGTACGCTTGCGCCCGAGCCGTCTATGCCGGCATAGGGTTCGATTCCTTGCCAGGTATGCGCCGAATCTCCGCTCAAATAACCCAGCAGCAGCCGGTTCAGTCCAAACAGCCAGCTGTTTTGCTCTAGTCCCTGGGGTAGCCCGAAGTGCTCCCGGTGATGGGCATTGAGCCCCCAGCGAATGCCCGCTTGGTCGATCCAGTCCTGGATGATGGGCAGGTCTGCGTCAGCGATGTCGAACCGGGCGCGCAGCAAGGGGTTGCCGAGCAGATCGAGAACTTCGCTTCGGCCCAGCCGTGATCGCGGAAGCTGCAGGAGTTGTTCGAGGGTGGCGACGATCGGTGCCCGTACGCCGTTGGTTTGATCTGAGATGGCGAAAGGAATATAACGCGGGTCGTCGCGCTCTAGTCGACCGAAAATCGCGGTGATGGCCGGTGCATAGACCGTCATGTCGGGCACCATGACGATCAAGTCGTTCGGGTTGAGACTGCGGTCGGCATCAAAGGCGGCCAGTAATTGATCGTGCAGGATTTCGACTTCGCGCAGTGGGCTGTGGGCCGAATGGAAACGGATCGATTGATCGCGTCCGGGATCTAGCCAGCGGGAAAGTGCCTGCAGTTCGTCCGGTGCGCGGGCTTCAAGCAGATCATCCTGGATGCAGGTAAGAATGGTTGGTTCGGTAACGTCGGCGCAAGGCGACTCGAACAGGTCGATAGCCAGTTGGTTCTGTGTGAAGTTTTTCTCGAAGCGGGCACTTTCGTCGAAGGTGTCCAGCATGCGCATCAGGTCCCGACCCTGGCGCCCCCAGGCTGCAAGCAGTGGATGCGCCTGTCCTTGGGGGTCGACGGCCGCATCGACGATCCGGGGGGATCGGTTCTGGAGGCGGTTCGACGGGGGCGGGAAGTGCTGATGTCCGTCGATCATGTCGCCCCAGTAGTGCTGGCAGGGGTTTTGTAGGCACACGATGACCTGGGACCACTGCGCGACCGTTGCGAGTACTTCCAGAATCTGCGGTGCCAGTGTCGAGAGACCGAACACGATGATCCGACGGGGCAGACCTTCTGGCCGCTTGCTAAGCTGAGACGCTGCCATGCGGAAGGCTTGATGCAGTCCGGATCGACCCGCATGGTACGTGGGATCCAGGGCATTATCCGGGGCCGGTTCGGGGTGTCGCCCCTGCACATCGTTGACCAGCGCGCGCCAGAGTATGGGTTGCCAGTGCTGTTCGAGATCGAGGGGGATTTGACCCACCGGCAGGTCGTTATGACCGGTCTGCCAGTGCAGCAACCAGTCGGCACGGTACACCTGGTACTGATCCAGCTGGTCGGCGATGCGCAGGGCCAGTTGATAAAGGCGCCGTTCATCCGGTTGGTCATCGGTCAGGATGTAATGGCGTAAATCCTTGAAGGCGCTCTGTTCCCAGAGACTCGGTAACAGACGCATCAGGCGCCAGACCAGCTGATTCTTGTCCAGGGGGGAGTCTGTCGGGACGCGTTCTGAACCCAGTACCGTGCGGTAGCACTGCCACTGCAGACGGGCGGGCAGAATCATCTCCAAGGCTGTGGCGATACCGAGACCGCCGCCGGTAGATCGGCGTTCCTGCGCCAAGCCCAGTCGTAACCATTGAGCCATACCGTTGCTTTGCACCAGGATGGTTTCCGATTCCAGGGGCTTGAGGGGGTAAGCCTTGAGCCAGCCGGTCACGACCTGTCTCAGGGATTCGAGCTTGTTGCCTTGCAGCAGGATGAAACCGGGGGCGATGTCGGCTGTTTCCGTCATGTTTCCTTCACGGTTTGATTGAGTTGGTACACAGCACGTGATCTGTGCCGAAGCTGCTTCAGGGATTATCCGGTGAATGTTGTGTCGGGCACAACCATGTTGCGCGGGGAAAGCTGGGAGGGGGGTGAGTTTGCGCGCTCCCTCGCGCAGGGCAGCGTGCGTTTTCCTAGATATCGGGGGCAACAGGCAGTAATGACGGGGCGAAGACCGCACAATTGCCGCCCGCCCGCTTGGCCTGATACATGGCTGAGTCTGCCGCACACATCAGCGCGTTTTGGTTGCGTGATTCCTTGGGGTGAATCTCGCAGACCCCGACGCTGCTCGAGATCCGCACATATTCGCCATCTTTACCGATTTTGAGATAGAGCGCCTGAGATATTCGACGGATGATGTCCTGTAAATCTTTCAGATTCCGGGCCGACTCGACCAGGATTGCGATTTCGTCCCCACCCAGCCGGGCAATATGATCTTCGGGGCTTAAGACTTCGCGCAGGCGGTTGCTGATTTCCAACAGCAAGCGGTCGCCAAACTCGTGTCCGAGGGTATCGTTGACGGTCTTGAAATTGTCGATATCGATGATAACCAGCGCGGTATTGCGATCGCCCGTCTGGGCACGGATGATGGTTTTGTCCATTAGTTGGTAGAAACCCGCCCGATTGGGTAAGCCGGTGAGGGGGTCGCTGTGCGCCAGTCGATTGAGGTGATTTTCGATCTTGTCTCGATACAGAGCTGTCCCGATGAAATCGGCGAATAGTGTCGCCAGGCTCAGTTGCCGCATCGAGAGGGGTTCGAGCACCGGCTTGAACCAGGATAGTGCAAGCACTGCTTCAATTTGATCCGAAATGTGGATCGGGATGCTGAGGCTCGCCTTGAGTCCGGATTCGACAAATTGAGGGAGAGCCAGATCGCTGCTGGGATAGTCTTCAATAAACAGGGGATGATTTTGTGCGAGCGCGGCGCCAGCAACGCCCGTGTTGCGGGAAAAAGCGTGCTGGGACAATGCGACAAATTGGGGCGGAAGTCCTTGAAAAAAACGGTATTTAAGGCGATGCCCATTGCCTTCGGGCAGGATTAGCCCTGCGCCATCGGCACCGACTACCTTGGCTGCTGCGTTCGCAGCCATGGTGAAAAAGCGGCTCAAATTGGTTTCCCGGGCGAGTATGGAGAGCAGAACGATATCGGAATCGCGCAGGTCGGGGGTTTCTTGCATAACGAAAGGCTCCTTCAGGCACGAGGTAGTTAGTTGCCTTCATTAAGACGAAGCAAATATAACGCCAGTTCATGAAGGTGCCGGCCATAAAAAAACCGCGCCAATCTCTGGAGCGGTTTTTGCCGGTCTGTTTTACCTCGCCCCCTGGGAGGGCGGCTAGAAATCAGTTTGCGCGTTTGCGGAATTCGCCGGTACGCGTATCGATTTCGATGTTTTCGCCAATTTCGATGAAGGAGGCGACCTGCAGCTCAAAATCGTTGGTGAGTTTGGCGGCCTTCATGACCTTGCCGGAGGTATCGCCGCGTGCAGCCGGTTCGGTGTAGGCAATTTCGCGAACGATGATCGTGGGCAGTTCGACGGAAATAGGCTTGTCGTTATAGAAGACGACTTCAACGGGATCAGTCATGCCATCGACGAGGAAATTGATGGCATCGCCCATGTTTTCTTTTTCGATTTCAAACGAGTTGAATTCGCTATCCATGAAGACATAGAGCGGATCAGCGAAGTAGCTGTAGGTGCATTCTTTCTTGTCCAGAATGACTTGGTCAAACTTGTCGTCGGCCTTGAATACGGTTTCGGTGCTCGATCCGCTCAACAGGTTTTTCATCTTCATTTTGACGACGGCCGAGTTGCGGCCTGATTTATTGAATTCGGCCTTCAATATGACCATGGGATCTTTGCCGACCATAATGACGTTGCCAGCGCGAAATTCTTGTGCGGTTTTCATGTGCGTACCCGGTTCAGGAGGATTTTGGCCTGAAAAACCAGACCTTAGATTAAATGGTGGCGCATTGTAACCGCTGATTAGCGGTTTTGACTAGCCACTGAGCCAGTTCTTCTCCTTCGGACAGATGCCTCATTTGTTGCTCAGCCTGCGCACGTAATTCGGGCAAGGCGGCGATCACTGCATCCCAGTGAGCGGGTATGAAAATTTGCGCATTCCAGTCTCGGTTTAGCTGCTGCCAGGCTTGTAAAGCGCTTGGTTCGAGTGTGCGGCCATATTCTGCCAACAGAGCATCCAGTTTCGCCCAGTGGGCATTGTCCCCCGTGGGATAAATCTGCCAGATCAGCGTTTTCCCGGCCCAGACCGCCCGCGATAATGAATCCTCGCCGCGGACGAAATTGATATCGCAGAGCCAAAGCAGTCGGTCGAATTCGACTTGTGGCAAGAAGGCCAGCACATGCAGGGTCAACGCACCTTGATGAAGGACGGCACCCGGTGCGAGATCGGGTGTTTTCAGGGCGGTGCGGGCGGCGTTGAGTAGTCGGCCTTCGGGTAGATAGGCGGTGATCGCGGTTGGGCTGGTAATCAGTGCATTCAACAGACCGCTCAGCGCTGCATTTTCGTAGCCGAACAGCAGGATCGCCAGGGAATGATCGGATGGCAGGGGAATGTGCCACCGGGCGGCCCAGGTCAATCGCACATCGGGCTGTTGTAGGAATTTCTGGCGATCAGTCAACAGTGCGGCTTCACGCAACAACCCCCCGGTGCCGGGCTGGATGCCGGGAAAGGCAAAAATCTTGGCGACCCCATTGGGTTGGGGGGAAGGCAGGCCATGACACCCTACGGCCCATGCTTCGGCCGTGAAATACTCGAAATTGAACCAGACTTGGCAGTGTCCGGGCATGGCAGCGATGTAACGGTCCGGTAGGGTGCAACCGAAGGCTTCAATGACTACGGTGGCCGGGGTTGCGTCTGGAAAATCCGTCGACCAGCGGCAGACTTCGATGTCATGGATTTTTTGAATTTCTGCAGCGACGTCGGTCGCCGGCATCAGTCGGGACAGTGCCGAGAGGTCATCCACCCAGAGCCGCACGGCCTTGCCGTGTTCGTCGGTCAGCAGGCGCGCCAACCGCCAGGTCACGCCAATATCGCCAAAATTGTCGATAACGCGGCAGAAGATATCCCAGGTCTGCGGGGTGTCAATCGGTGCGGTCAAGGCAGTTCCGCTTCCGGCAATCAGGAGCCCGTGGGGCTCGATGGGCTTGTGGTTGGCGACGAACTGGCGGGCCATGGCGTGATTGCCCCGGTCTGCACATCGACCGTGACCATCCGGTCATGGTTGGTGTCGGCCACCAAGAGGTGCTGATCATCCAGAACGGCCAGCCCATTGGGTTGAGCGAGTTGCCGCGTGAGGGTGGTGACCTGCAGGGTATTCAGATCGAGCTTGCGAATGGCATTGTTGAACGTATCGGCGATGTACAAGGCATGGTCGAGATAGGCCAGACCCTGCGGGTGTTGAAGTTGCGCCTGATTGGCCAGCCCATCCTGAGCGCCGAAGTTGAACAGTCCCTTGCCGATGAGCGTGACCACGAGACCGGTGCCGAGGTTGATCTGACGGACGGAGGAGGAC